>NZ_JBYSWB010000008.1:0-231217 GCF_058986725.1 Pseudomonas sp. GW821-FHT01A09 | reverse complement strand
GGCCCGCTGGGAACGATGCCGTCGGCTATTGCCCACAGGGGCTGCCAGAACAGGACATTGGCCAGCAGCCACGCCAGTCCGCGCTTGGGCAAGCCCCAGAACCGCTGCCTGGATTGCAAGCGTGCCGAGGGTTGCCTGGAGAGGAACTCGAGGTGTTTGGCGTCCAAGCGAGCCCCCCTGTCGCGAATGTCGAAAACGGTTCGGGCGGCAGTAAAACAGGGGGGGTATCCGATAAAAATCGGACACTTCCTAGGCTTGTGTAGGACGTGTCCGAAGCTGTGTCAGAAGGTCATTTCAACGTGGAAATACGCGGGTGAATCGCGCTCGACCCCCGCGGAGCGCTGCCGTGAATGAGCGAAGGTCAGCCCCATGGACAGGTGGCGACCCCGCGCGAACAGCTCCAACGCATTGCCCGACAGGCGCCCATGCTGATCGCCGGCATGGCGGGTATGGCTGATCACCCCTTGGTCATAGGCCAGTGCCGCACCATATTCGGCGAACGTGGGGCGCACCCAATCCCAGGCCACGGGGCGGCTCCAACGCAGTTCGTTTCGCCAGTAGCCGCCGGTGTCGCCGGACAGGTATTGATCCTTGAAACCGCGCACCGACGTGTGTCCGCCGATGCTCATGCGCTGCGCGTTGTAGAGCACGTCTTCACTGCGTTGACCGGTGGCCAGACTGGTGAAAATGAAACTCTCGTCCCACAGCCGGAACGGCAGCAGGTAGGACGCGGTGGCGGTGTATTTGCGGTAGCGGGAGCTGGGTGCGCCAGGCCGGGCGGATCGAGCGGATTGCGCATCCAGCGCGCCGATGCCCTGTTGCAGGCCGACGTCGAGGTTGACGAAAGCGCCGCCGAGACGTCGGCCATGGTTGATGCCGAATTGCACTTCGGTGATGCGCGGACTGCTACCACCCAGCAATGTGTTGCGGGCATAGCTTTCGGTACGCATGTGGGCGATGCCTGCGCTGAGTGCGGTCTTGCTCAGGGAGTTGCGGTGAATGGCTCGCTCGGCTTGCAGCTGATGACTCTGGCTGTTGCCGCTGTAGGTGAAGCGCTGGGCCTCGGCTTGAAGGGTGGAGCGGTAATGGTTGCGGCTGTAGCTGTAGTTGAAGTTCCACCAGCCCCACGGCACGTTGTAGTTGAGCAAGGAATTGTCGGCACTGCGTGCCGAGTCGCTCTGGGCGTCGTGGTTGGCGCGCAGGTTGAACTGGTCGGCCAGGCCCAGCGGGCTGTCCCAAGCCAGGGCTATGCCCCATTGCTGTTCGCCGGTGCTCTTTTGGCCGCTGTTGTTGCGCAATAGCGAAACCCGCCACGGTTTTTGCGGGTTGTCGCTGACCTGAACGTTGCTGCTGCCGACGCTACGACCGGGCGTGAGTTCCACAGAGGCACGGCGCGACGGCAGACGGTTGAGTTGGTCGACCATTTGTTCTATCTCGCGCAGGTCGAGCACGGCACCCGGCTGGCCGGGAAAGGCCATCGCCAGCTCGCGCGATGTGGCACCGCCAGCTGTGCCGTGAACGCCTTCGAGTCGGCCTTCGATCACCTGGATCAGCAAATCACCCGATGCGAGATTCTGCTGGGGCAGGTACGCGCGGCTGGTCACCCAGCCACGTTCGAGGTAGTGGGCGGTGATATCCCTGAGCAGATGGTTGAATTGAATAACGCCCAGACATCGATGCAGATACTGGCGGGTAAGCGCGTCCTGCGCTTTGGTGGATAGAAGGTCGGCCCCTTGCATTTCTATGCGGTCGATCTTGAAGCACTCGGGGCTGGGAACGGTTTGCGGGTCGGGCTCTTGCGGCGTAGTGCCCGGCAGCCGTTGGAGATCCCGCAGGCGTCGACGCTGTTGTTCGATCAGGCCTTGCTGGCGCTCCCGGATAGACGTTTGTTCACCCGGGTTGGAGGGCATTGAATCGGCGGCCTGGGCGCAGGTCGCCAGGACGAACAACGGCAGCGCCCATGGCTGTTTGAGGAATGGAGATATCTTCATGAAGGCGGATTTCACGCTGGCGGAAAGGGCGGCCATCGTATGAATGACTTATGCAGTCGTGCAAATTGCACGATTGATTTTTGTATTTATTTCTTTATCCAGGAGCGCATTTCGGGATGCTGGCGTGATGGATTCGGGCGACGAACGGTCTTGAATGGCCAGTCTGACAATCCTTTAACTGGGCGTTTTTCAGGGCATGTAGTATAACTACAAGGTAGCTACATACAGCCCATCGACCTGTCCGAGTCCTGCCCTTGAACCTGTTGCAACACATCGCGCAATCCCGTCACCTGTTACGCAAGTCGGAGCTCAAGGTGGCCGACCACGTGCTGCTTGACCCCGCAGCGGTGATGCACAGCTCCATGGCCGATCTGGCCCATCAAGTGGGCATCAGCGAGCCGACCATCGTGCGCTTCTGCCGCGCCATCGGTTGCAGCGGTTTCCAGGACCTCAAGCTCAAGCTGGCGCAGAGCCTGGCGGCGGGGGCGAGCTTCGGGCAATTCGCGATCCATGAAGACGACTCGGTCTCGGACTACAGCCTGAAAATTTTCGACACCACCTTGCACACGCTGATGGAGGTTCGGGAAAACCTCGATCCGGTGGCGTTGCAGCGGGCGGTGACGGCCATGTCCCACGCCGATCGCATCAACTTCTACGGCTTCGGTGCTTCCGGTGCGGTAGCCGCCGATGCCCAGCACAAGTTTTTCCGTTTGTTGCTCACCGCCGCTGCCTATTCAGACCCGCACATGCAGGCGATGTCGGCGGTGACCCTCAAGGAGGGCGACGTAGCGGTGTGCATCTCCCAGTCCGGCCGCTCCAAGGACCTGCTGATCACCGCCAACTTGGTGCGTGATGCCGGCGCCACCCTGATCACCCTGTGCCCGAGCCAGACGCCGTTGGCGGAATTGTCGACGGTCAATCTGGCGATCGATGTGCATGAAGACACCGAGATCTACACGCCGCTGACCTCGCGAATCGCCCATCTGGTGGTGATCGATGTGCTGGCCATGGGCGTCGCGATGGCGCGCGGGCCGAGTCTGGTGAATCACCTGAAGAGCGTGAAGCGCAGCTTGCGTGGGTTGCGGTTGTCGCCTAAGTCGGTGAAGCACGAGGAATAGCGGCTTTTACGTTCGATACACACGTTGCATCAAATTGCAGCGTTGACAAAAAAACGGCAGATGATATCGTTCGTCTCAACAGCGCCAAATCCACTCCCGATCTTAGCATCGATGACGGTTTGGCCTTTTTTTTGCCAAAAAAAACCATAAGAATGGTATGGGTCAATCAGAAATTACGATAAAACCTTTCATGGAGTATTCCGATCTGGTTGAGCGGCTAAGTTCACGTGGAATGTTGATTCGCGATCCCCTGAGAGTTCAGCGAAAACTCACTCAAGTTGGTTACTATCGGCTCTCGGGTTATTGGCATCCGGCGCTGAAGTATAAGTTTGTGTCTACTGGTGTGATCGAAAAGCAAGATGTATTCGAAGAGGGTACCAGCTTTGAATCCATTTTTGAGTTGTACGTGTTCGATAAAAGGTTAAGGCTTGAGTTGTCCTGCGCCATTGAGCGCATTGAAGTGTTTTTGCGTACTGTCATCGCCCATGAACTCGGTCGCATCGATCCCCAAGCGCATTGCCACAAGAAGAATTTTTCAAGACTTGCCACCGCAATAGACAATCGTCGGGGCTTATCTGATTTCGATGCCTGGCATAAAAGGCACAACGATCTTATTGCTACCAGTCGAGAGGACAGCGTCCAGTCCCATTTGAGGTCGGGCAAACCCATTCCAATCTGGGTTGCATGCGAGACCTGGAATTTTGGCACTCTGTCTAAACTGTACAGTATGCTCAGCGGCTCTAATCAACAAATGATCTGCGATAGATTGAGTATCGACAAACGTCAAACGTTGGATAACTGGCTGATCAATCTGAACGGTATAAGAAATCGATGCGCTCACCATAGTAGAGTTTGCAATAGGCCCAATATCCGTACACTTATGATACCGAGTAGCAATTACTTTGATTTGCTGGGCCTTGATCAAGTGGCTCGAAATAAAATATATGGCTTCATCGCGGTTGTCTGGTACCTTTTGCTTAAAATCGCGCCGGGGTCTGACTGGATCGCGCGTATCGCAGGTCTCGTGGATGAGGTGCCGACAGTCAATGGATTTTCCATCAAGTCGATGGGCTTTCCCGATGGTGGTTTTCCTCATGCGTTGCGTCCGCAGAAACCACATTCATCTGCCCGTAATGCGGGTGCCCCGAAACCGTAACCATCCCCCCGCATCCTGTACTCCCGCACTCGCACTGGGAGACAGCTCATGACTCGATACGAAGACGGCACCATTTCCTCCGCCAAGACCCGCAAGCAGCAGGAAGACCAACGCCGCATGGCCTTTCGCCGTGCCATCGAGTCCTACTCGGACGAGCGTCGGCTCAATCAGGAGATCGCCGACTACCCCGACCTCATGCTGTGGCAGGCACCAGCGGCAGACGCCCGGCAAAGCGCTCAACCAGCGCGCTGATCTGCGCGCGTTCGCTACGGATAAAGGCGGCGAAGGCCTGCGCCACCGGTGACGGGCGCTTGGCCTTGGCCTGGACGATGCACCAGCTGCGGTACAGCGGCAGCTCGTCGACCGGCAGCTCCCTGAGCACGCCAGTGGCCAGCTCCATGTTGACGGCATGCCGCGTCAGCAATGCCACCCCCAGCCCTGCCATCACGCACTCGCGTTGAGCATCCGACGAGGCGACCTCCAGGGTCTGGGTGAAGTGCACGCGTTTCTCCTTGAAATACTCCTCGCAGGCCGTTCGCGTGCCCGACCCTTGCTCGCGCACCACCAAGGTGTAAAGCACCAGATCCTGCAGGCGCAGGCGTTCGAGCTGGCTGAGCGGATGATCCGGTGGCGCCACGGCGACAATCGGGTTGTTCAGGAAGGGCATGAATTCCAGCTGCATGTCCTGAGGCACCATGGACATGATCACCAGGTCGTCACGGTTATCCGACAATCGGCGAATCACCTGCGCGCGGTTGACCACCGTGAGGCTGAGGTTGACCTCGGGGTGCAATTTCTTGAAGGCCGCAAACAAATGCGGGGTGAAATATTTGGCGCTCGACTCCACAGCAAGCTTCAATTGACCTTGAAGCGACCCCTGCAAGTCGGACAGCTGCATATCGAGGCTCTCCAAACGCCCAAAAATGTCCCGACTGGCCCGCTGCAGGGCCTCGGCCGCTTCCGTCAGGTACAGCTTCTTGCCCACGTATTCGAACAGGGGCTGCCCGACCAACTCTTCCAACTGCCGGATTTGCAGACTGACCGCAGGTTGTGTCAGCGACATTTCGACGGCGGCGCGGCTGTACGAGCGCAGATCGCAAACCTCGTTGAAAACCTGAAGCTGACGCAAGGTCATACGCATCAATGACTTACGCATTTTTATTGACACTCTCAGAAGCGCGGAACGGTCACTATAAGTTTTTACTTATGTACCAGCCAATAAATATTGATTTTTGTTAATCGTCGCGTAGCGCTAGTGTGAAAGGGCGACCAGCGGTGTAGGACTGGTCATGCACAGATCGGCCCTGCCGGGTCGGTCGACACAACGGTCGAGGAACGTCCAACGTGATAAAAAAGATCCTGATCGCCAACCGCGGTGAGATCGCCGTGCGAATCGTGCGAGCTTGCGCCGAGATGGGCATCCGCTCGGTGGCCGTCTACTCCGACGCTGATCGCCAGGCGCTGCACGTCAAGCGTGCCGACGAGGCCTACGGGCTGGGCGCCGAGCCGCTGGCGGGTTACCTGAACCCGCGCAAACTGGTCAATCTGGCGGTAGAAGTGGGCTGCGACGCCCTGCACCCAGGCTATGGCTTCCTCTCTGAAAACGCCGAGCTGGCGGATATCTGCGCCGAGCGCGGGATCAGGTTCATCGGCCCCTCCGCCGAAGTGATTCGCCGCATGGGCGACAAGACCGAGGCGCGGCGCAGCATGATCAAGGCCGGCGTACCGGTCACGCCGGGCACCGAGGGCAACGTCGCCGATCTCGCCGAGGCACTGGTCGAGGGCGAGCGCATCGGCTATCCGGTGATGCTCAAGGCCACCTCCGGCGGCGGCGGTCGCGGTATTCGCCGTTGCAACAGCCGGGAAGAACTCGAACAAGCCTTCCCGCGGGTGATCTCGGAAGCCACCAAGGCCTTTGGTTCGGCCGAAGTGTTTCTGGAAAAGTGCATCGTCAATCCCAAGCACATCGAGGCGCAGATTCTCGGTGACAGTTTTGGCAACGTCGTGCACCTGTTCGAGCGAGACTGCTCGATCCAGCGCCGCAATCAGAAGCTCATCGAGATCGCTCCCAGCCCGCAACTCACCCCCGAACAGCGCGCCTATATCGGCGACCTGTCGGTACGCGCCGCCAAGGCGGTGGGCTACGAGAACGCCGGCACCGTGGAGTTCCTGCTCGCCGAGGGCGAGGTGTACTTCATGGAGATGAACACCCGGGTGCAGGTGGAGCACACCATTACCGAGGAAATCACCGGTATCGATATCGTCCGCGAGCAGATCCGCATCGCCTCCGGGCTGCCGCTGTCGGTCAAGCAGGAAGACATCCAGCACCGCGGCTACGCGTTGCAGTTTCGCATCAACGCCGAGGACCCGAAAAACAACTTCCTGCCCAGCTTCGGCAAGATCACTCGCTACTACGCGCCGGGCGGCCCGGGCGTGCGCACTGACACGGCGATCTACACCGGCTACACCATTCCGCCGTTCTACGACTCCATGTGCCTGAAGCTGGTGGTCTGGGCCCTGACCTGGGAAGAAGCCATGGACCGCGGGCTGCGCGCCCTCGACGACATGCGCCTGCAAGGGGTGAAGACCACCGCCGCCTATTACCAGGAAATCCTGCGCAATCCGGAGTTCCGCAGCGGCCAGTTCAACACCAGCTTCGTCGAAAGCCATCCCGAGCTGACCAACTACTCGATCAAGCGCAAACCCGAAGAGCTGGCCCTGGCCATCGCCGCCGCCATCGCCGCCCACGCAGGCCTGTGAGGAATACCTGATGTCCAAGAAAATAACCGTCACCGATACCATCCTGCGCGACGCTCACCAGTCCCTGCTGGCCACCCGCATGCGCACCGAAGACATGCTGCCGATCTGCGGCAAGCTCGACCAGGTAGGCTACTGGTCGCTGGAAGTCTGGGGCGGCGCGACCTTCGACGCCTGCATCCGCTTTCTCAAGGAAGACCCGTGGGAGCGCCTGCGCCAACTGCGCGCGGCCCTGCCCAACACCCGGTTGCAGATGCTCCTGCGCGGGCAGAACCTGCTCGGCTATCGCCACTACAGCGACGACGTGGTCCGCGCCTTCGTAGCCAAGGCGGCGGACAACGGCATCGACGTGTTCCGCATTTTCGACGCGATGAACGACGTACGTAACCTGCGCGTCGCCATCGAAGCCGTGAAGGCCGCCGGCAAACATGCCCAGGGCACCATCGCCTACACCACCAGCCCGGTGCACACCATCGCGGCCTTCGTGGCCCAGGCCAAGCAGATGGAAGCCATGGGTTGCGACTCGGTGGCGATCAAGGACATGGCCGGCTTGCTGACGCCCTACGCCACTGGCGAGTTGGTCAAGGCGCTGAAGGCCGAGCAGTCGCTGCCGGTGTTCATCCACTCCCACGACACCGCCGGCCTGGCCGCGATGTGCCAGCTCAAGGCGATCGAG
This sequence comes from Pseudomonas sp. GW821-FHT01A09, assembly GCF_058986725.1. Taxonomy (NCBI): domain Bacteria; kingdom Pseudomonadati; phylum Pseudomonadota; class Gammaproteobacteria; order Pseudomonadales; family Pseudomonadaceae; genus Pseudomonas; species Pseudomonas sp. GW821-FHT01A09. The sequence goes on along the minus strand of NZ_JBYSWB010000008.1, from coordinate 223,519 downwards.
AACGGCGCCGACCATATCGACACGGCCATCTCCAGCTTCGCTTGGGGCACCAGCCACCCGGGTACCGAGTCGATGGTCGCGGCGCTCAAGGGCAGCGAGTTCGACACCGGGCTGGATCTGGAACTGCTGCAGGAGATCGGCCTGTACTTCTACGCGGTGCGCAAGAAGTATCACCAGTTCGAGAGCGAATTCACCTCGGTGGATACCCGCGTGCAGGTCAACCAGGTGCCCGGCGGGATGATTTCCAACCTCGCCAACCAGCTCAAGGAGCAGGGCGCCCTGAGCCGCATGAGCGAAGTGCTGGCGGAGATCCCGCGGGTGCGCAAGGACCTCGGCTACCCGCCGCTGGTGACCCCGACCTCGCAGATCGTCGGTACCCAGGCGTTCTTCAACGTGCTGGCCGGCGAACGCTACAAGACCATCACCAACGAGGTGAAGCTGTACCTGCAGGGTGGCTACGGCGCGGCGCCGAGCGTGGTCGACGAGAAGCTGCGTCGCCAGGCCATCGGCAGCGAAGAGGTGATCGACGTGCGCCCGGCCGATCTGCTCAAGCCGGAGATGGACAAGCTGCGCAAGGACATTGGCGAGCTGGCCAAATCCGAAGAGGACGTGCTGACCTTCGCGATGTTTCCGGACATCGGACGCAAGTTCCTCGAAGAGCGCGAAGCCGGCACCCTGACGCCTGAAGTGCTGTTGCCGATTCCGCAAGCCGGCGCGGTGGCTTCGGCCGGTGGTGAAGGCGTGCCCACGGAGTTCGTCATCGACGTGCACGGCGAGAGCTACCGCGTGGACATTACCGGTGTCGGCGTGAAGAACAGCGGCAAGCGGCACTTCTACTTGTCCATCGACGGCGTGCCGGAAGAAGTGGTGTTCGAGCCGCTCAACGAGTTCGTCGGGGGCGGCGGTGGCAGCAAGCGTCAGCATGCGACCGAGCCGGGCCATGTGAGCACCTCGATGCCCGGCAACATCGTCGATGTGCTGGTCAAGGAAGGTGACGTGGTCAAGACCGGCCAGGCGGTGCTGATCACCGAAGCCATGAAGATGGAAACCGAAGTCCAGGCGCCGATCGCCGGCAAGGTCGCGGCCATCCATGTGGCCAAGGGCGACCGGGTGAATCCGGGCGAGGTGCTGGTGGAGATCGTTGCCGGCTGAGGCTGCGGCTGCAAACAGTTTTACCTCAAGGGGGCGCCGCGGTTTGGCGCTCCCTTTTTTGTACGGTCAGTGCCGGCCCCTTCGCGAGCAAGCTCTGCTCCCACAATGGTGAGCCGTACGATTGTGGAACCCAGCCCAGCTCCCACAATGGTGAGCCGTACGATTGTGGGAGCAAGGCTTGCCCGCGAAGGCGGCCTGCCAGCCGACGCAGAAGTCGACAATCAGAACCGCAACTGCCACTGCCCGATCACCGCATGATTGCGGCTGTTGCTGCCCAACTCCCCGCTATACCCCAGCCCCAAACTCTGCCGTGCGCTGAAGCCCACATCCAGCCCCGCTTCGACCACCAAGCTGTCCCGATCCAGCGCGGTACCCTGCACGCTGAACGCGCTGCCGCCTTCCAGAAACGCCTGCCGGGTGGACGAATCCACGTCCCCATAGGTGTGGCGCCAGCCCAGGCTGCCCCGTGGCGTCAGGCTGATACCGTTATCCAGCTGAGTCAGATGTGCGAAGCGCAGGCCCAGGGTGCTGGTGACGTTGTCTTGAGTCTGCGCGTTGACGTCCAGCGCCGCGGCGCCGCCTTTTTCCTGATAGCTGTTGCGGTGGTAGCGCTGGTAACCGAGGTTGGCGAAGGGCTCAAGATTCAGGCGACCGCTGCCCAGCGCGTAACCCAGCTCGGCGAAGGCCTGCTGGCTGTTGGCGTGGTAATCGCCACGCGGGGTGTCGTTGAAGCCGCTGAAGCTGACCTGGCGTTTGCTCGAACCGTCATGGCCGCTGTAGGCCGCGCCCAGGCGCAGTGCCAATGGCCCGCTCTGGTGCTGGGCGTAGACACCCAGATGCCAGCTGTCGATTTCGCCGCTCAGGCCCGAGGCGTCCAGATCAGTCCTGGAGTAACCGCCCAGCACGCCGAGGCGCCAGTCGCTGGGCATCGCCCAGTCCGCGCCAAGCAGGGCACCGTGGGTGCGTTGATCCAGCGCGCTGCTGCCGTTGCTGCCATCGAGCTTGCCGTAGCTGCTCAGCCCCTGCAGCCACAAGCGGCCCTGGGCGTTGGGGTCGTTGAGATTGCGGGCGCTGGCGGGCACACCGGTGTCCGCCAGGGCGGGCGTGTCCTTGTCGTTCAGGCCGACCATCAGCGCGCCGTTGCTGCCCATGGAGCGCATGGCCGCGAGCATGCTGGTGCCCACCTGGGCGCTGCCGGCCTGGGTCGCGGCGCTGAGACTGGCAGTGGTGGCGCCGCTCAACTGAGTGATGGCGCGGCTGGCGGTCGCGGTGCTGGTATTGAGCACGGCGTCATACAAGGCGCTGCCCTGGCCCAGCTGGCTGATGCTGTTGGCGGCGCCACGGCCGCTGCGGTTACCGGCATAGTCGGCGAAGGCGACATCGTTGCGGGCGTAGTCGAGATTGACCTGGGTGGCGGTGTAGCTCAGGGTCGGGGTCAGAAACGCGTAGTCGCTGGTGACCTTGCCAAAGGTGCCATTGACCGCGCCGGCCTGCAGCACGGTGTAATGGCTCAGCCACGGGTATTCGCCGGCGCTGGGTTGCACGGCCAGGGTCGCGCCGTCGAGGGTCGCGGTACCGCCCACGCTCAAGGGGGCGCTGGTGCCGTCGGCGTTGACGCCATAGGCGAGGGTGGCGCCGCTGTTCAGGGTCAGGTTGTTGCTGATGGTAGCGGTGCCCAGGGTGCTGTTGGTCAGCAGGGTGCCGTTGACGATCAGGTTGCCGACGCTGCCACCACCGGCATACACGCCGCCTTTATCGACCGTGAGGGTGCCCGCCACGCCGCCCTGGTTGATCAGGGTGGCACCGTTGGCGATTTCGCCGCCCTCACTGAAATCGCCGCTGCCGGTCAGGGTCCAGCTGCCTTGATTGACCTGCAGCCACTCGAAGTTCTGGCTGGCGCCGAAGCTGCCGCTGGTACCGTCGAGGGTCACCTGATCGCGGCCGGTGCCGCCGTCCACCAGGCCGACGAAGCGCCCGCCAGTCTGCACGACGAGGGTGTCGTCACCGCCGCCCATGCCCAACGCCAGGCCATTGCTGCCGCTGATCAGGCCGCTGTTGGTGACGCGGTCGTCGTACTCGCCTACCAGATTGATACCGAAGCCGTTCAGGCCCTGGATAGTGCCTTGGTTGATGATGGTCGTGGCGCTGACACCTGGGCCGTTGCTGCCGTCGTCCACCAGGATGCCGTTGTTGGCGCCGCTGATCAGCGCGCCGTTGGCGTTGAACACACTGCCGCCGCCCAAGGCGATGCCCTCGCTGCCGTTGGCGAAGCCGTTCTTGTCGACACCGCCGGCGCCGGTGCCCTGAATGATGCCGTAATTCTGGATATGGCCGATCAGGTCGATATCGACGCCGTCACCATCGCCATTGGCCTTGAGGCCGGAATAGGCGCCGGTGATGGTGCCCCAGTTGTAGACCGTGCCGTTGCCATCGGAACCGAAGCCCGAGCCGTTGCGCCCGGTGACCTCGCCGCCCTGAAAGTTGTTCAGGGTGGCGCCGTTATCGGTGGTGACACCGTGGCGCCCACCGCTGATGACGCCGTAGTTATTCACAGTGACGTTGCTGGCGGAGTCGATGTCGATGCCGTCGTATTTCTGGTCGTCGGTATGGCTGTCGCCTGTGGATATCTCGCCCCAGTTGGAGACGGTGGCGTTGCTGCCGGTCTTCATGCCGTCGCTGGCATCGCCGTGGATCACTGCCCCCGCGTAGTTATTCACAGTGATGGCGACGCCACCGTCGCGCACCGCATCGAGATCCAGGCCCTGGCCGGTGGAAGAGTGGACGGTGCCGCGGTTGTTGATGGTGATGCTGCCGCCGGCGAAATTGCTGTCGATACGCAGGGCGTCGTCGTAGCCGTCGATGGTCGCGCCACTGTTGTTGTTGATGACGTAGTTGCGCGCCGCCGCCTCGGAACCGCTGCTGTCGAAGGCGCGGCCCGTGGTGGATTGGATCAATCCGAAGTTATCCACAACCACACCGGTGCCGCTGGTGGCGCCCTTGAGACTCACCGCCTTGCTGGCGGAGTAGACGATGCTGCCCGTGCTGGTCACGGTCAGCAGGTTGGTCCCGCTTAGTTCCTGCTGGGCAGTGGTCGCGGTGCTGATGGTGGCGCTGGCGGCATGAGCCTGGCCGGCGAACATGCCGAGGGCGATAGCGAGCGCAAGTCGGTGCTGTGGATAACTCATGGCGACGGCTTGTTGTTGGGTGGGCCGTCTTGTATAGCGATTTAATATTACGGTTTTTTTATATGGCTGAATAATTTGCTACAAATCAGATCCTGTAGCGGGGGGGCTTGCCCCCGAAAAGGTGTGTCAGCTGAATGAATGTCGTTGACACGATTTTTCGGCGGCAAGCCCCCTCGCTACAGGTAGGTGACGTTGGGGGGTCTACGCGCTCAGCCGGGGACCAAGGTCGGCTGGCGGCACTCGGGCAGCGTCTTGACCTGACCACTCGCGGTTTGATTGGCCTCCGACAGCCAGATCTCGAAGCCGGATTCGATCATCGGCCATTGCTCGTCCATGATCGCAAAATAGGCGGTATCGCGGTTGCGACCCTTGACCACCATATGCTGGTGGAACACCCCTTCAGGGCTGAAACCATAGCGCTCGGCAGCGCGGCGTGAGCGCAGGTTGGCGTTGTCGCATTTCCACTCGACCCGGCGATAACCCAGCTCGAAAGCCAGCTTGGCGAGCAGATAGACCGCTTCGGTGCCCTTGGGGGTGCGCTGCATCGGCGCGCCGAAGGCGACATGGCCGATTTCGAGGCGACCGTGGGCGGGGTAGATCGACATCAGGCTGAGGATGCCTTCGGCGTTGCCGGTGGCCAGATCGACTGCGCAGAAACCCAGCGGGTCGTCGCTGATGGCGTAGCCGTCGAGCCAGATATCGAACAGTTCGCGATCGTTGAATGGGCCATAAGGCAGGAAATCCCAGAAGACCGGGTCGGCGGCGGCGCCTTGCAGCGCCTCCCACAGGTCATCGCTATGACGCACGGGGTCGAGCTTTTCCAGGCGCACGAAGCGCCCGGTGAGGGTGGTGGCAACAGGCTTGGGTACCGTTTTCCAGTTTAATTCTCGAGTCGACATGGAAGCTCCTGGAGGGACTGGCGAAATTGGATAAAGCCCGGGCGTTCGGCGACGCGCTCGTACAGTGTAATCGCTGTGCGGTTGGTCTCGTGGGTCAGCCAGTGAACTTTGATGCAGCCGTCACGCCTGGCGCTAGCGTAGACGAACTCGATCAACTGGCGGCCGATACCGGTGCCGCGCACAGTGGTGTCGACGATTAGATCCTGTAGATAGCAAGAGTTCTCTACCGACCAGCATGAGCGATGATAAATATAGTGCACCATGCCGACCGCTACCCCATCCTGCCACGCCAGCGCGGCGTTGATCGGCTCGGCGGGGTCGAGCATGCGCTGCCAGGTCACTGCGGTGACTTCAGCGGGGATGTCGGTGTTGTAGAAGCGCTGGTAGGCCTGCCAGAGGGGGAGCCAGTGGCTGTGGTCGGCGGCGGTGACGGGGCGGATGGCGAGGGTCATGGATGGATTTCCTTGAAATGGGTGCTCAGAGATTGTTCATGGCAGCAGCGAGGGCCTGATCGCCGGGATCGGTGCTGGCGCCCAATCCGCTCTTGACCCCCTGGATATCAGCGGCCGAGCGGTTCTGGCCCAATTTGCGTTTGCCCTGCAGGCGCGCGATCGGGATGGAGAACCCGACGATGGCCTTGAGCATGCCGTCGATGTAGTCCACTGGTGCATCGCTGACCGACCACGGTTGCGCCTGACGCGCCTCGTGGCGATCGGTCAGGCCGCTAACCACCTGCAGCAGGCGCTGCGCATCGGTGAATACTTCGGCCTGACCGTAAGCGTGCACTGCCTCGTAGTTCCAGGTCGGTACCACCTTGCCGTGCTCGGCCTTGGCCGCATAGAAACCAGGGCTGATATAGGCGTCGACGCCAGGGAATATCACCATCGCTTCACCCGTGGCCAGCGCTCGCCACTGTGGATTGGCCCGCGCCAGATGGCCGTGCAGGGTGCCGAATTCGCCAGCGCTCGAGTCCAGCAGTAGCGGTATATGGCTGGCCTCCAGGCCATCGGGCCCATGACTGACGAGGATCGCCAGACGCGTGGCGAGGATATGCCCGTGCAGCTCGGGCAGAGAGTCGTGGCGAAACGCGGAGGGCGTATACATGGCGGGATTCCTGTGACGAATGGGTTCATCCTAGGCATGATATTGGCCTTGTCCAAGATCCATTAATTGCCAATTACCTAGGTCCATTCGTTTATGGTCAGCCCTGTCGTCCTGCCATTCGATCCCTCCGGCATTCACCTCGACCGCCGCCAGGGGCTCAGCCGTCAGCTGTACCAAGCGCTGCGCATGCGAATGCTAGAGGGCAAGCTCAGCCATGGCACCCGCATGCCAGCGAGCCGCGACCTGGCCAAGGCGCTGGGCATATCGCGCAACAGTGTGGTGCGCGCCTATGACCAACTGTATGCCGAAGGCTTTATCGAAGGTCGGGTAGGGGATGGCACCTATATCGCCGATATCGTTGCGCAAATTGCAACCAGCGAACGATCAGGAAAAAAACTATCCACAAAACCATCCACAGGGTTAAGCACAGGCTTATCCACAGGTTTATCCACAAAACAGGCCGAATTACCTGTGCATTCGTACAGCTTGGAGCTGCAAACGGAGCGCGCGCAGCGCTTGCAACAGCACTATGTCAGCGTGCCCCTCGAAGGCGAGCCGGGTGCCTTCAGAGCGGGAATTCCGGCTTTCGATCTGTTCCCGTTCGACGTGTGGGCCAAGCTGCACGGGGCTTTCTGGCGCAAGGCCGATCCTGCCCGGTTGGGCTACGGCGATCCGGCAGGGGACGCGCGCCTGCGCGAGTTGATCGCGGCCTACCTGCGCAGTTCGCGAGGCTTGCAATGTGCGCCTGAGCAAATTCTGATCACCTGCGGTGCACAGCAGGCCATCAGCTTTTGTGCACAGCTGTTGATCGAGCTTGGCGACTGTGTGGCTGTGGAAAACCCTGGTTATCGAGCGGCCATGCACGCGCTGGCCAATGCCGGGGCGCAGTTGCAAGGCGTTGCGGTGGATGATGAGGGTTTCGACACGACGCAGCTCGAGGCGTTGGACGATTGCCGCCTGGCCTACGTGACGCCCGCGCACCAGTACCCCACGGGAGTGACGCTGAGCTTGAGCCGCCGCCTGGCCCTGCTGGATTGGGCGCAGCGGCGCAATGGCTGGATCATCGAGGATGACTACGACGGCGAGTATCGCTACAGCGGAGCGCCTTTGGCACCGTTGGCGGCGCTGGATCGGCACGGGCGGGTGCTGTACGTGGGCACCTTCGGCAAGGTGGCGTTCCCGGCGCTTCGCCTGGGTTATCTGGTGTTGCCGCCGACCTTGGTGCAGACCTTCGTCCGACGCCTGGGCGTAGAGGGCCGCAGCCTGGAAATCGGCAGCCAGGCGGTGATGGCGGAATTCATCGCTGCCGGTCATTTTCAGCGGCATATCCGCCGCATGCGCCGGGCTGCGTTGAGTCGTCGCGATACGTTGCTGGCGCATTGGCCTGTGAATATTCCCGGGTGCGGGCCGGTGCCGGAGGTGTCTGCGGGACTGCATGTGAAAGTGCCTGTGGATAACCCCGAGCGGGAGCGGGAACTGGTCGAGAGGGCGGTTGCGGTGGGGGTCGAGATGACGCCGCTGGCGAGTTATTGGCTGCCGGGCAGCAGGGTGGACAAGAGCGGGTTGGTGCTGGGATTTGCGGCGGTGCCTGAGCCGGCGATTCGTGACGCGTTGCGCAAGCTCGATAAGGCTTGGCGCTGATTTTTGTTGTGTCTGGGCGGGCCTCTTCGCGGGCAAGCCTGGCTGCCAGAATGGAGCGGTGATTCTGTGGGAGCCGGGCTTGCCCGCGAAGGGGGCTAGGGGGAAATTCGTAATGATTTGAATCACTCTACCGCTCTATCTCGCGAACCCTCGACGTTTTTCGCATTCGAAGCCTCTTGTGCGCAGTTGCGCCTACGCTCTTCCAACAGGATTTAACGCATGCCGGAAATGATCGTCAAAAAGCTTCTATTGGTTCGCAAGACCGTGACCTATATCGGCTGGTCGCTGTTCTGGCTGCTGATCTGGGACGTGATCGTCACCGTAGATTTCATGCTGTTTCTGGAGCGTAAGTACACGTTGCCAGCGTTGCCTTTGACCCTGCTGGGTTCGGCGCTGGTGGTGCTCACCAGTTTCCGCAATTCCAGTGCCTACAACCGTTGGTGGGAAGCGCGCACGCTATGGGGCGCGCTGGTCAACAACTCGCGCAGCTTCGCGCGGCAGATCCTCACCCTGATCGACGACGATCACGGCATCAACCCGGTCAAGGCGACCTTGCTGCGCCGCCATGTGGCCTATGTGAAGTGTCTGTCGGCGCACCTCAAGGGTCGCCCGTGCGATGAAGAGGTGCTGCAATACATTTCGGAGCACGAATTCGCCAAGGCGCAGACCACCAACAACTTCCCCAACGATCTGCTCAACAGCTCGGCCGCCTTGCTGGTCAAGGAATACCGCGCCGGGCGGTTGGACAGCATTCGCATGGCGCGGCTGGAGTCGACGCTGGTGGAGATATCCAACTGCCAGGGCGGCATGGAGCGCATCGCCAATACGCCGCTGCCTTACCCCTACGTGATGTTCCCGAAGCTGTTCATCACCCTGTTCTGCATCATCGTGCCGATCGGGCTGGTGGAGACCCTGGGGTGGTACACGCCACTGGCCTCTACCGTGGTGGGCTTCATGCTGCTGGCGATCGAGAAGATCGGCAGCGCTCTGCAGAGCCCGTTCCTGGCCAGCGAGCACGAGATCCAGATGACCGCCCTGTGCCAGAACATCGAGAAGAACCTCGACTCGATGCTGCGCGATGCCCAGGACGAACGGCTACCGGCGCTGATGTAAAGGATCGGCATTGCTGTGCAAGGCGCGCCGGCCCCTTCGCGGGCAAGCCTCGCTCCCACAGGTGCCTCGCTCAGGCACTTTGGTGGGCGCCGAACCCTGCTTCTGTGGGAGCAAGGCTTGCCCGCGAAAACCAACCCGAGAGCGCCATCACCGTCCAGGCTTTTCCCTGATCAGCCCAGCAGCTCGCCACACAGATCCAGCTCCACCAGGCGGCGTACCTCGTCGAAGCTCAAGCCCACGCCGAGCAGGCCATGCAGCTTGCCCAATGCGGCTTCGCGGGTCATGCCGGCGCCGGACAGCACGCCGACATCGCGCAGTCGCGCGCCGGCTTCATACACATCCAGCTCTACGCCGCCTTCATGGCACTGGGTGGTCGCCACCACCACGATGCCGTTGTCGCGAGCGCTGCGCAGGGCCTCGATGAACATGCTGTTGTCGCTGGGGCCAGTGCCGCTGCCGAAGCACTCGAGAATCAAGCCCTGGATGCCGCTGTCGAGCACGGCTTGCAGCAAGCGCACATCGAAACCCGGCACCAGCGGCAACACGCCGACCTTGGCCTGGGCCTTGGGCTGGCGGTAATCGAGCTGGCTCGGCAGGGTACCCACCGGCGTGCCGCCGCCATTGCGTTGCAGGGCGCGGAACGGCTGGCGGCCGAAGCTGCGGATCTTGGCGCAGCGGCTCGGCGGCAGCAGTTCGCCATGGAAATACAACTGTACGCCGGGCGGCTGCCCTGCGCCCAAGGCCAGCAGGGCACCGTTGAGGTTCTCCCAGGCATCGCTGTCCGGCGCGCCGGCTGGCAGCATGGCGCCGGTGAACAGCACCGGGGCGGGCAGGCCCAGCAACTGGAAGCTCAACGCGGCGGCGCTGTAGGCCAGGGTGTCGGTACCATGCAGCACCAGCACGGCGTCGCATTTGTCCACCAGCACGGCATGCACGATGGCTTCGCGCAGCAGTTGCCAGTAGGCGGGCGACATGTTGGCGCTGTCGATCAGCGGCAGCAGTTCGAGGAAGGTCCAGTGCGGTACCTGCAGTTCAGGTTGTGCGGCCAGTTGCTCGCGCATCCGCGCTTCGAAACCCGAAGCCGGAGCCAGGCCGTTGGCGCTGGCCTGCATGCCGATGGTGCCGCCGGTGTAGAGGACCTTGATGTGTTGCGCGGGAGAGGTCATGGCCAGTCCTGTCTGATTATTGTTGCCGGAGAGTGGCGTGCCGGGATTGTGCCCGTGTGCCGCCAGCGCGGCAATCACGCTTCTGGATAAAAAAAGGGCCCGCAACCAGTGGCTGCGAGCCCTCAAAAGGTGAGAGGTGTCTAGTCTCTCGACCTGGTGAGCGGTGCCGGCATCAGGCCTTGAGCGGGACCAGACGCGGCGCGATCATGTTTTCGGGGCGCAGGATGTCGGCGAGCATGATGTCGTCGAGCAAGCCTTCTTCGCGCACCAGTTCCAGCACGCCCCGGCCCGTTTCCAGGGCGACGCGGGCGATGCGGGTGGCGTTTTCATAGCCGATGTAAGGGTTCAGCGCGGTGACCAGGCCGATCGAGTGCTCGACCAGTTCGCGGCAGCGTTGTTCGTTGGCGGTGATGCCGACGATGCAGTGCTCGCGCAGCATGTCCATGGCGCGCTGCAGCAGGCGGATCGAGTCGAAGATCTTGTAGGCGATCAGCGGCTCCATGACGTTGAGCTGCAATTGCCCACCTTCGGCGGCGATGGTCAGGGCCAGGTCGTTGCCCATGATTTCGAAGGCGCACATGTTCACCGCCTCCGGGATCACCGGGTTGACCTTGCCGGGCATGATCGAGCTGCCTGGCTGACGCGCCGGCAGGTTGATTTCATTGATGCCAGTGCGCGGGCCGCTGGACAGCAGGCGCAGGTCGTTGCAGATCTTCGACAACTTGACTGCGGTGCGCTTGAGCATGCCCGAGAACAGCACGAAGGCGCCCATGTCGGAGGTCGCTTCGATCAGGTCGGCGGCCGGCACCAGCGGTTGGCCGCTGATGGTGGCCAAGCGCGAGACGGCCAGATACTGGTAACCCGGGTCGGCGTTGATGCCGGTGCCGATCGCGGTGCCGCCCAGGTTCACTTCGGTGAGCAGTTCCGGGGCCAGGCTGCGCAGGCGGTTGAGGTCTTCGGTCAGCGTGGTGGCGAAGGCGCGGAATTCCTGGCCGAGGGTCATAGGCACGGCGTCTTGCAGCTGGGTGCGGCCCATCTTCAGTACGTGGGCGAACTCCACACCTTTGGCGGCGAAGGCCTGGATCAGGCTGTCGAGGCTGGCCAGCAGGGCGTCGTGGCCCAGCAGCAGGCCCAGGCGGATGGCGGTGGGGTAGGCGTCGTTGGTCGACTGCGCCATGTTCACGTCGTTATTGGGGTGCAGGTACTGGTACTCACCCTTGTTGTGACCCATGGCCTCGAGGGCGATGTTGGCGATCACTTCGTTGGCGTTCATGTTGGTCGAAGTGCCAGCGCCGCCTTGAATCATGTCCACCACGAACTGGTCGTGGAAATCACCGCGAACCAAGCGTGCGCAGGCTTCACTGATGCCGGCGTGCTTGGCGGCACTCAAGTGACCGAGTTGGTGGTTGGCATCGGCGGCCGCCTGTTTGACCATCGCCAGCGCCACGACCAGCTTGGGGTAGTGCGACAGCGGCACGCCGGACAAGCGGAAGTTGTTCACTGCGCGCAGAGTCTGGATGCCGTAGTAGGCTTCGGCGGGTACTTCGAGAACGCCAAGCAGGTCTTTTTCGATGCGCGATGATGCAGCGGAGGACATGATAGATATAGTCTCGGACAGGAGGCCGGTAAGTACCGGAGTGGCGCCAATACTAGGCTCGCGCCGATTTGAGCTCCAATGCTGTTGCACGCTAAGCTATGCACAATCGGCATAATGTTGATGTGACGACCGTCTTTGATCGAACGTGTGAGGCACGCACCCCATGAACCTCGAAAGCAAGTGGCTCGAAGACTTCAGCGCCCTGGCGGCGACGCGAAGTTTTTCCCAGGCGGCGGAGCGTCGCTTTGTCACCCAACCGGCGTTCAGTCGGCGTATTCGCAGCCTTGAGGCGGCGCTGGGCCTCACCTTGGTGAACCGCTCGCGCACCCCGGTGGAGCTGACCGAGGCCGGGCAGTTGTTCTTGGTCACGGCGCGCACGGTGGTCGATCAGCTCGGTGAAGTGCTGCGCCACCTGCACCACCTCGAAGGCGGGCAGGGCGAGGTCATGCAAGTGGCGGCGGCGCACTCTTTGGCCTTGGGGTTTTTCCCGCGGTGGATCGCGCAGCTGCGCAACGAAGGCCTGAACATCGCCACGCGGCTGGTGGCAACCAACGTCGGAGATGCCCTGCATGCTCTGCGCGAAGGCGGTTGCGACCTGATGCTGGCGTATTACGATCCGGATGCGGCGCTGCAGATGGACCCGGAAATCTTCCCCTCGCTGCACCTGGGGCAGACCGAGATGCTGCCGGTGTGCGCCGCCGGGGCCGATGGCCAGCCGCTGTTCGAGCTGGAGGGTGAGGGCAGTGTGCCGCTGCTGGCATATAGCGCTGGCGCCTTCCTTGGCCGTTCGGTGAGCCTGCTGCTGCGTCAGCATAAATTGCGCTACACCACGGTGTACGAGACGGCCATGGCCGACAGCCTGAAAAGCATGGCGCTGGAAGGTCTGGGCATCGCCTGGGTGCCGCGCCTCAGCGTCTCGGCGGAGCTGGGGCGCGGCGAGTTGTTGCAGTGCGGCGGTGCGCAGTGGCAGATCCCCTTGGAGATACGCCTTTACCGCTGTGCGCTGATGCGCAATGCGCAGGTGCGGCTGTTGTGGCGCAAGCTGGAGGCGGCGGCCGCCGGGGCTTGAACCAGCGCGCGGCGGTATTCAGGGAAATTGGATGAGGTGATCGCCGATCAGGTCTCGATTCGCTTCGCTGAAGGTGTAGCAGTGGGCTTTGAGGGCGTTGCGGTTGGCCATATAGCTGTCGCACATGCTCCAGCCGCTCTTGGCGTGATCGTGGATGGCGCCGAACATATGCCCCAGTTCGTGGGCAGGTGCACTGTAGTAATCGAGCGAAGCGATGCCGGTGTTGCTCAGGTGGGTGGTAATGCCATAAGCCACGTCGTTGAGAGGACGCGTGGTCAGCAGCAGGCTTTTGTTGAGCTCGGCCCTGCCGGGTTTTTCGTTATCGGCGAAATACCGGCGGGCGAGGTGTTGCATCTGCCGCAGCACCGCGTCGTGGTTGTCGTTGCGGTAGTCCAGCGTGGTGATCTCGTTAGCCTCGGTTACATAGTCGAACTGCACCTCCCGGCCGCTGATTTCGGTCATTTCCTTCTCCCAGTGAGAGAAGAAATCCTGGTGCAGCTTGTCGACCGATTGCGTCACGTCCTGGTGGACGAACAGGGTAATCTGCAGGGGTTGCGGTCTGGCGAACGCGTGACCGGCGATCAGACTTAGCGAGATCAGCGCGGTCATGACGAGGTAGCGAGCCTGGGCAATGATTTTCATGGGGGATCTTCCTTGATGATGGGTTCGGTGCGACCACTGCCACGTGGCGTGACCGCCCGCGCATTAGGCGCCGACAGCTCGGCAGGTGGCAGATTGAGACATTTCCCCCGCACGCCGGAAGGGGGGCGTATCTGCCCGAAACTTGCGGTATACTGCGCGGCCTTTGGCCGGTTCGATCGGCCTTAAATCGCATAACAAGCCACGCCGGTCTCCCGCGTGGCTTGTTGTTTTTTGACGCGCCTGCGGGCGCCCAAGAGAAGAGGCTCGACGATGAGTGCACTGGTTGGCGTGATCATGGGCTCCAAGTCCGATTGGTCCACCCTTAGCCACACCGCCGACATGCTGGAAAAGCTCGGTATTCCGTTCGAGGTCAAGGTGGTCTCTGCCCACCGTACTCCGGACCTGCTGTTCCAGTACGCCGAGGAAGCCGAAGCCCGCGGCCTCGAGGTGATCATCGCCGGTGCCGGTGGCGCGGCGCACCTGCCGGGCATGTGCGCGGCCAAGACCCATCTGCCGGTGCTCGGTGTGCCGGTGCAGTCGTCCATGCTCTCGGGCGTCGATTCGTTGCTGTCCATCGTGCAGATGCCCGCGGGCGTGCCGGTCGCCACCCTGGCCATCGGCAAGGCCGGCGCCATCAACGCCGCGCTGCTGTCGGCGAGCATTCTGGGCGCCAAGCATCCGCAGTTCCACGCCGCGCTCAAGCAGTTCCGCGTCGAGCAGACGGACACCGTCCTGGACAACCCAGATCCGCGTCAGGCCTGAAACTGGCAACATGAGGTTCGCAGTATGAAGATCGGTGTAATCGGTGGCGGCCAGCTGGGCCGCATGCTGGCTCTGGCGGGCACTCCGCTGGGCATGAATTTCGCGTTTCTCGACCCCGCCCCGGACGCCTGTGCCGCCTCGCTGGGTGAACACCTGCGGGCGGACTACAGCGACCAGGATCACCTGCGCCAGCTGGCCGACGAAGTCGATCTGGTGACCTTCGAGTTCGAGAGCGTGCCGGCAGAAACCGTCGCCTTCCTCTCGCAGTTCGTGCCCGTCTACCCGAGCGCCGATGCGCTGCGTATCGCCCGGGATCGCTGGTTCGAGAAGAGCATGTTCAAGGACCTGGGCATTCCCACCCCGGCCTTCGCCGACATTCAGTCTCAGGCCGACCTCGACGCTGCCGTGGCGGCCATCGGCCTGCCCGCAGTGCTCAAGACCCGCACCCTGGGCTACGACGGCAAGGGCCAGAAGGTCCTGCGCAGTGCCGCCGACGTCGTCGGTACCTTCGCCGAGCTGGGCAGCGTCGCCTGCCTGCTGGAGGGCTTCGTGCCGTTCACCGGTGAAGTGTCGCTGATCGCCGTGCGGGCTCGCGATGGCGAAACGCGCTTCTACCCGCTGGTGCACAACACCCACGACAACGGCATCCTGCGCCTGTCGATCGCCAGCACTGACCATCCGCTGCAGGCGCTGGCCGAGGATTATTCAGCCCGCGTGCTGGAAAAACTCGATTACGTGGGCGTCATGGCGTTCGAGTTCTTCGAAGTGGACGGCGGCCTCAAGGCCAACGAGATCGCCCCACGCGTACACAACTCCGGGCACTGGACCATCGAGGGCGCCGAGTGCAGCCAGTTCGAGAACCACCTGCGTGCGGTTGCCGGCTTGCCGCTGGGTTCCACTGCCAAGCTGGGCGAGAGCGCCATGCTCAACTTCATCGGTGAAGTGCCGCCGGTGGACAAGGTCATCGCCCTGGAGGACTGCCACCTGCACCACTATGGCAAGGCGTTCAAGGCGGGTCGCAAGGTCGGTCATGCAACCTTGCGCAGCGACGACATGGCGACCTTGCGGCGGCGTATCGCCGCGGTCGAAGCGCTGATCGGCGACTGATCGGCCGCCGTTTCGCTGCCTGCACCTACAGACCCGGCTCGCTGCCGGGTTTGTCATATTTGAACCATTGCAATGGCTTACCCTCTGATTGCATGACGCCAACGCCCATCGGGAGTTGATCATTTCAATTTGTAGGCAGGGGTATTCACATGGGCATTATCGGCACTATTTTCATCGGTTTGATCGTCGGTCTGATCGCGCGCTTTCTCAAGCCGGGCGATGACAGCATGGGCTGGATCCTGACCATCCTCTTGGGTATCGGCGGTTCGCTGGTAGCGACCTACGGTGGTCAGGCGCTGGGCATCTACCGCGCGGGCGAAGGCGCCGGGTTTATCGGTGCGGTGGTCGGTGCGATCATCCTGCTGGTCGTGGTCGGTCTGATCCGCAGGAAATAAAGACCCTGTGGCGAGGGGGCTTGCTCCCGATAGGGTGGTTCAGTTACTTCATCTGTGGCTGACACGGCGTATCGGGGGCAAGCCCCCTCGCTACAGGTTAGACTTCGGCTTCCTTGTCCCTTCCCGAGCCTGTGATGCGCCGTATCCTCCTGACCTTATTGCTTGCCAGCTGCTGCGGTCTGGCCTGCGCTGCCGAGCCACCGGAAACCGACTGGCTGTCGCTGATGCCCAAGTCGGACCAGAAAGCCCTCGAAGACATGCCCGACATCACCCACAACACCCCGGAAGGCGACGGCAACTTCACCCACAAGGGCGGCCTCAAGCAGAGCAAGGGCCTGCCAGCGGTGATGTATTCGACCAAGACGGTCGCGGCCAT
Source organism: Pseudomonas sp. GW821-FHT01A09 (assembly GCF_058986725.1). Lineage (NCBI taxonomy): Bacteria > Pseudomonadati > Pseudomonadota > Gammaproteobacteria > Pseudomonadales > Pseudomonadaceae > Pseudomonas > Pseudomonas sp. GW821-FHT01A09. The sequence goes on along the minus strand of NZ_JBYSWB010000008.1, from coordinate 207,311 downwards.
GGACGGCAAGAACATCCGCATCGGCGGCTATCCGGTGCCACTGGAAACCGATGCCAAGGGACGCAGCACGTTGTTTTTCCTGGTGCCTTATCCGGGCGCCTGTATCCACGTGCCGCCACCGCCGCCCAACCAGATGGTGCTGGTGCGCTACCCCAAGGGCTTGAAGCTCGATGATATCTACGCGCCGCTGTGGGTGATCGGCGGCTTGAAGGTGGAGAAGGTCAGCAACGACTTGGCCGACGCGGCCTATGCGCTGGATGCCTCGAAGGTACGGGTGGTGGAGGATGCGGACCTTTGATGGCCCATGGGCCTCTGTTGGCAGGGCCGGCCTCATCGCGGGCAAGCCTTGCTCCCACAGGCGCACGCCGCTAGATCTGCTAACACTGTGGGAGCGAGGCTTGCCCGCGAAGGGGCCAAGCCTGCTGTACACAAGTAGAGACCCAGCTCGCCGTACTTAAAGCGCCTCGCCCACAGGCGCACGCCGCGAGATCTGCTAGCACTGTGGGAGCAAGGCTTGCCCGCGAAGGGGCCGAGCCTGCTGTACACAAGTAGAGGCCCAGCTCGCCGTCCCTACAACGCTTCGCTGGTGATCGCCACGCTCATGGTGTGCTCGGCGCCTGGCGCCAGGGTGACGATGTCGTCCAGCACATTGGCCGTCTCGATGCAGAACATCTGCTGCCAGCCGTCGTTGGCCATGTCGTCCAGATTGGCAGCGCGGTCGATCCAGGGGTTCCAGATGACCGCGTTCTTCGAACCACTCGGGCTCAGCACGATGCGACGATTGCGCTGCGGATCGTCGATCGCCAATTGCGCCGGAGTGGCCAGGTAAACGCGGTCGGTTTCGCCGGTCACTTTCAACGGGCCAGCCTGGTTGCGCTGCTCCCACTCCTCGACGCCGACGGTTTCCATGTAGCTCAGGCCGGCCACGCTGTCGACGCTGATCTGGCGCACATCGCTGACCGAGAAGTAACTGTGCAGCGCCTGGCTGAAGACCAGCTCCCGGGGCCCGATATTGCGGGTCGTGAGGCTCAACTGCAGGCTATCGCCCATGACGATGGTCAGGCTCAGCGCTGCCGGGTGAGCCCAACCCGGGAAGCCCTGTTCGGCCTGGGGCAGGGTCAGTTCGATACGCACGCCGGCATCGGTGTCTTCGATGCCCTTGAGCGTCCACTCCAGGGTGCGGACCAGGCCATGGGAGGTCGGTTCGTCATCGCTGACGCGCATCGCCTGCACGGCTTGAGGGTTTTTCGCCAGATTGCCGAACCACGGCCAGCACACCGGCACACCGGCGCGAACCGCCTTGCCCTTGATGAAATGCGACTGATCGTTAAGCCAGATCAGCGGCGGTTGCCCGGTGCGGGTATAGCTGACGACCTGCGCGCCCTGGGCCAGCAGCAGCAACTCGGCCTGACCATCGTTGATCTGCCAGCCGTGCAATTCACCCAGCGTGATTTCTTTAACCTGGTGTCCGGACATACCTGTCTTCTCGCTCATGAGCCATGGATGTGGAATGGACCGTCATCCGCGGCTCAAGTTTAACGCCCGCAGACGATGGCGACGCCTCAGCGTCGGGGCGGTACCGAGCGGGTGCGGCCGCTGCCGTCGATGGCGACGAACACGAACACCGCTTCGGTGACCTTGCGCCATTCGCTGGACAGCGGGTCGTCGCTCCACACTTCGACCATCATCTGGATCGAGCTGCGGCCGATCTCCAGGGTCTGCGTATAGAAGGACAATTGCGCGCCGACCGCGACTGGCACCAGAAACGCCATGCGGTCGATGGCCACGGTGGCCACGCGGCCACCGGCGACCTTGCTGGCCATGGCGGTGCCGGCGAGGTCCATCTGGGCCACCAGCCAGCCGCCAAAGATGTCGCCGAAGCCGTTGGTTTCCCGCGGCAAGGCGGTGATCTGCAAGGCCAGGTCGCCTTGCGGAATAGGATCTTCTTGTTCGAGTTCAATCATGCCTGGGGTCCCTCTGACCCGTGACGCTTCACTGGTTGGCGTGGTTGATCTACGCCTCGAAATCGTTCAGCCGCCATACTACGCTGCTTTGATGACGAGACGCGCCAGGATAACTCTGCGAAATCGACTATGGCCGACCCTAGCGACGCTTTCGCACAATTGCCTGCAAGACTGAATGTGTAACAAAAGTGGTTCGAACACCGCCCAGTATATCGACGCAGCGCCGCGACAACGACCGTCAGATAGCGATTTCGACCGTTTGGCGGCAGTTCTATGTGGTTTTCCGTAGCAATTTGCTATCTTGCGCCACCTGCCAGCCGTAATCAGCCCTGAATCGGGGTTGAAGATCTATCGAATAAGAGACGTTTTCTGATGAATTCCGTGCCTTCGAGTGTCGCGCAGCCCTCGCGACCGCTGACCCGCAATGATTACAAGACGCTGTCGTTGTCCGCACTGGGCGGTGCGCTCGAGTTCTACGACTTCATTATTTTCGTGTTCTTCGCTGCGGTGGTCGGCCAGTTGTTCTTCCCGGCCGACATGCCGGACTGGCTGCGCCTGATGCAGACTTTCGGGATCTTCGCCGCGGGTTACCTGGCACGGCCGCTTGGCGGTATCGTCATGGCGCACTTCGGCGACCTGCTGGGGCGCAAGAAGATGTTCACCCTGAGCATCTTCATGATGGCCGTGCCGACCCTGATCATGGGGCTGCTGCCGACCTACGCGCAGATCGGCCTGTGGGCACCGCTGCTGTTGCTGTTGATGCGGGTGATCCAGGGCGCCGCCATCGGCGGTGAAGTGCCCGGCGCCTGGGTGTTCGTCTCCGAGCACGTGCCGAGCCGCAACATCGGCTATGCCTGCGGCACCCTGACCTGCGGCTTGACCTCGGGGATCCTGTTGGGCTCGCTGGTGGCCACGGCGGTCAACACTGTCTATCTGCCCACCGAAGTGATCGACTTCGCCTGGCGTATCCCGTTCCTGCTGGGCGGGGTGTTCGGCCTGGCATCGGTGTATCTGCGCCGCTGGCTGCACGAGACGCCGGTGTTCGCTGAATTGCAGCAGCGCAAGGCGTTGGCCGAAGAGATCCCGCTCAAGGCAGTCTTGCGTGATCATCGCGCCGCCGTGGTGGTGTCGATGCTGCTGACCTGGGTGCTGTCGGCTGGCATCATCGTGGTCATCCTGATGACTCCCACCGTGTTCCTGCAGAAGATGCTGGGCTTCACCCCCAGCCTGGCGCTGCAGGCCAATAGCGTGGCCATCGTGTTCCTGAGCATCGGCTGCATCGCGGCCGGGGCCCTGGCGGACCGCCTCGGAGCGGGCAAGGTCTTCACCGTGGGCAGCCTGGCATTGGGCGTGTCGTCCTGGACCATGTATCACAGCCTGCAGGCGCATCCTGACTGGCTGTTCCCGCTGTACGGTATGACGGGCCTGCTGGTCGGCGTGATCGGCGCGGTGCCTTACGTGATGGTCAAGGCTTTCCCGCCGGTGGTGCGCTTCACCGGGTTGTCGTTTTCCTACAACCTGGCGTACGCGATCTTCGGTGGCCTGACGCCGATGGTGGTGACCTGGATGCTCAAGGACTACCCCATGGCCCTGGCTTACTACGTGGCGGGCATCTGCGCGCTGGGCTTCTGCGTGGGTCTGTATCTGTTGTTCAAGAGGCGCTGAGTCCGCGGCGGCCCCTTCGCGGGCAAGCCCTGCTCCCACAGGGGTACAACTGCCGTACGATTTGCGCTGTGGGAGGATTTCGCGCAAGCCGCACTGGCCCCTTCGCGGGCAAGCCCTGCTCCTACAGAGTCGACTGGACTGCCGTCGTACACCTGTGGGGCAGCGCTTTGGTTCTCGGCGGCCTCTTCGCGGGCAAGCCTTGCTCCTACAGAGTCGACTGGACTGCCGTCGTACACCTGTGGGAGCAGGGCTTGCCCGCGAAGAGGCCCGCGCCGACGATAAATATGCTGGGGCCAAAAGAAGATTCTCAAGCAGCCATTTCGTCATCTATCTGTCACATTACTTTCATACAGTGCCCCCGTCCTTTTCTGCCAGGAGCACGGCATGACCCTCACGCGATTGATCGCGGCGTTCGCGCTGGTCTTTGCCACGGCCAACGCCGCGGCGGCGGTGGACCCGAGCATCCCCGCCTACGTCAAGACCACCGGCGTCTCCGGCAACCTCTCCAGTGTCGGCTCCGATACCCTCGCCAACCTCATGACCCTGTGGGCCGAGGCGTACAAACGGCAGTACCCCAACGTCAATATCCAGATTCAGGCGGCCGGTTCCTCGACCGCGCCACCTGCCCTGACCGAAGGCACCGCCACCATCGGCCCCATGAGCCGCCGCATGAAGGACATCGAACTGCAAGCGTTCGAGCAGAAGTACGGCTACAAGCCCACGGCGATCCCCGTGGCGGTCGATGCCCTGGCGGTGTTCGTGCACAAGGACAATCCGGTCGTGGGCCTGACCTTGGCGCAGGTCGACGCGATCTTTTCCGTCACGCGCCTATGCGGCGCCAAGGCCGATGCCAGAACCTGGGGCGACCTGGGCATCAGCGGGGATCTGGCCGGCAAGCCGGTGCAGCTATTCGGGCGCAACTCGGTGTCCGGCACCTACGGCTTCTTCAAGGAAGAAGCCCTGTGCAAAGGTGACTTCAAGGCCAACGTCAACGAGCAGCCCGGCTCCGCCTCGGTGGTACAGGCCATCAGCAACTCCCTCAACGGCATCGGCTATTCCGGCATCGGTTACCAGACCGCCAGTGTCAAAACCGTGCCCCTGGCCAGAAAAGCCGGCGAGCCCTTCGTCGAAGACAACGAAGCCAATGCCCTCAACGGCAGCTACCCGCTGGCGCGCTACCTCTATGTGTATGTGAACAAGCCGCCGAATCGACCGCTGGCGCCGCTGGAAGCCGAGTTCATCAAGCTGGTACTGTCGCGCACGGGCCAGGAAATGGTGGTCAAGGATGGCTACATCCCGCTGCCGGCCAAGGTGGTGAGCAAGCTGCTGAGCGACCTGGGCCTCTAGCGGGGGTGCGGTCATGGCTGGGCAACTTCGATTTGTCACATTTCAGTAACCTTAACGTCATAAGATGTGCGCGCATGATCCAGCCGGCCAACCGCTAATGAAATTGATCCCTCCCAAGCTGGACGAAGCCCCGGCGCGCATTGATTTCAATACGCCGCAACTCAAGCGCAAGCGTCGGCTGCGCGCGCTGCACGACCGGCTGACGCATTGGTACGTGCGCATCGGTGGCCTCGCCGTGCTGGCCGCCATCACCCTGATCTTCTTCTACCTGGCCTACGTGGTGATGCCGCTGTTCAAGGGCGCCGAACTGCAGGCCCGGGCCCCGCTCAGCCCGGCCTGGCTGCAGGATGCCGGCAAGCCACTGTTGATCAACCTCGAAGAGCAGAATCTGGCCGGCATGCGCGTTTCCGATCGCGGCGAGGTGGTGTTCTTCGATACTCAATCGGGCGCCGAATTGCGCCGGGTGACGCTGCCGATCCCGGCGGGTGTCAGCATTACCTCACTGGGCCGCGACCAGCCTGGCGCGGCGCGGGTGGTGGTGGGGCTGTCCAATGGCCAGGCGCTGGTGTTCCATCACAGCTACAAAGTCACCTACCACGACGACATCAAGGCCGTGAACCCGGCCGTCGATTACCCCTACGGTGAGGCGCCGCTGGTGCTCGATGCACAAGGGCGCGCGCTGGACCACGTCAGCATCAACGCCACCGACAGCCGCCTGATCGTCGCCGGCTCGTCCGGCTCGCAGCTGTTCGTGCAGTCGCTGAGCCTTGCTACCCACCCCCTCACCGGCGCGACCGTCCAGACGCAGGCGAGCATCGACCTGCCGAACATGCCCGAGGCGGTCAAGGCGATCTTCGTCGACCCGCGTCAGCAATGGCTGTATGTCGTCAATGGCCGCGCCCAGGTGGATGTCTTCAACCTCACCGATCGCACCCTCAACGGCCGCTACAAACTGCTCGAAGACGCCAATGCCCACGTGACCGCCAGTGCGCAGCTGGTAGGCGGCGTGTCGCTGATGATCGGCAGCTCCAAGGGCGGCATCAGCCAGTGGTTCATGGCCCGGGACACCGACGGCGAACCCCATCTGAGCCACATCCGCGACTTCCAGCTGGGCAGCAGCGCGATCTTGCAGATCAACCCCGAGCAGCGCCGCAAGGGCTTTCTGGCCCGCGATGCCGCCGGTAATCTGGGGGTGTTCCACAGTACCGCGCACCGCACCTTGCTGATCGAACCGGTGGCCGCCGCGGCCGATTGGCTGGCGCTGTCGCCAAGAGCCAACCAGGTGATGATCGAAAGCGGCCACCGTCTGTTGCCCATGAGCCTCGACAATCCGCACCCGGAAGTGTCCTGGAGCGCGCTGTGGGACAAGGTCTGGTACGAGCACTACGACGCGCCGGAATACGTCTGGCAGTCGACCGCCGCCAACAGTGATTTCGAGCCCAAGCTAAGCCTCGCACCGCTGGCGTACGGCACTCTCAAGGCGGCGTTCTACGCGATGCTGATGGCGGCGCCGCTGGCCATCGCGGCGGCCATCTACACCGCGTACTTCATGGCGCCGAGCATGCGCCGCAAGGTCAAGCCGGTCATCGAGTTGATGGAGGCCATGCCCACGGTGATCCTCGGCTTCTTTGCCGGGCTGTTTCTGGCGCCGTATCTGGAAGGCCATCTGCCGGGCATTTTCAGCGTCTTTGTGCTGACCCCCATCGGCATCCTGCTGGCCGGGCTGGCCTGGTCACGGCTGCCGGCCTCGTTGCGCTTGCGGGTGCCTGGGGGCTGGGAGGCGGCCATGCTCATTCCGGTAATCCTTGCGGTGGGCTGGTTCGCGCTGTTCATGAGCCCGTATCTTGAGTCCTGGTTGTTCGGCGGCGACATGCGCCAATGGATCACTGCCGACCTGGGCTTGAGCTTCGACCAGCGCAACGCCTTGGTGGTCGGCATCGCCATGGGCTTCGCGGTCATCCCCAACATCTATTCGATTGCCGAAGACGCCGTGTTCAGCGTGCCGCGCAGCCTCACCGAGGGCTCGCTGGCGCTTGGTGCCACGCCCTGGCAGACCCTCACCCGCGTGGTGATCCTCACCGCCAGCCCGGGAATCTTCTCGGCCCTGATGATCGGCCTCGGGCGCGCGGTAGGGGAGACCATGATCGTGCTGATGGCCACCGGCAACACGCCGATCATGCAGATGAATCTGTTCGAGGGCATGCGCACCCTGGCGGCCAACGTCGCCGTGGAGATGCCGGAGTCGGAAGTGGGCGGCAGTCACTACCGGGTGCTGTTCCTTGCGGCTCTGGTGCTGCTGGTGTTTACCTTTGTGATGAATACCCTGGCCGAGTTGATTCGCCAGCGTCTTCGCAAGCAATACTCGTCCCTTTAAGGAAGGCCGACATCCGTGAAAAGGGATTCCCTCAAGATCTGGTTCAACAGCGGCGCGCCGGGGGTGTGGCTGAGCGCGGGCGCGGTGTCGATGGCGGTGATCATGACCCTCGGCCTGCTGGCCGTGCTGGCAGTGCGCGGCCTGGGGCTGTTCTGGCCGGCCGATCTGCTGCAGGCCAGTTATCAGGTGCCGGGGCAGCCGCCGCAGGTCATCCTCGGCGAGCCGGTGCAAGAGGAATCGGTGCCCCGCGCGCGCCTGAAAAGCGCCGGTCAGCCCGTCAACGCTGCGGGCAGCGAGTACATGACCCGCGCCCTGATCAAGCTCGGCAACCGCGACCTCAACGGCGCTGACTTCGCCTGGGTAGTGGGCGATTGGTTGCACGAGCGCCAATGGCCGGCGCAGGCCATGACCCTGGAGCGTCGCGAGTGGGGCAACTTCTATGGCTATCTGATCAACGTCAAGGAAGGCGGCCAGGTGGTTGCCGAAGGTGAGGCGGCCTGGGCGCCCTTGCAGGAGCGGCTGCAACGGGTCAGTGAGCTGGCCGATCAGTTGCAGCAACTCGAGAAGACCGACATCGGCGCCATCAACCACAGCCTCGAACGCCTGCGTCTGCAAGCGCGCAAGCTGCAACTGCAGGGCAAGCTCGACGCCCAGGCGCAAGCCGACATCGATGCCGAGCGCGCCGAACTCAACGCCCGCTATCAGGCCATCGAAGCGCGCCTGGCCGGTCTGCATCAGGCGGTGGAGCGCGACAGCCTCACGGCCCGTGACGTCCATGGCAAGGAGATCGAGATCGCCCTCGGCCAGATCGTGCATGCCTATCAGCCCAACGCCATGGGCACCTTCGCCAAGCTGGGTTTCTACTTCCAGAAGCTGTGGGAATTCCTCAGCACCGACCCCCGGGAAGCCAATACCGAAGGCGGGGTATTCCCGGCCATCTTCGGCACGGTGATGATGACCTTGATCATGGCCATCATCGTCACGCCGTTCGGTGTGCTGGCCGCGGTGTATCTGCGCGAGTACGCGCGCCAAGGGCTGATGACGCGGCTGATCCGCATCGCCGTGAACAACCTGGCCGGGGTGCCGGCCATCGTCTACGGGGTGTTCGGCCTGGGGTTCTTCGTCTATGTGCTGGGCGGCTCGCTGGACCGGCTGTTCTTCCCCGAAGCGCTGCCGGCGCCGACCCTCGGCACGCCGGGGTTGCTGTGGGCCTCCTTGACCCTCGCCTTGCTGGCGGTGCCGGTGGTGATCGTTGCTACCGAAGAGGGCCTGGCGCGCATCCCCCGCAGCCTGCGCGAAGGCTCGCTGGCGCTGGGCGCGACCAAGGCCGAGACGCTGTGGAAGATCGTCCTGCCCATGGCCAGCCCGGCGATGATGACCGGCATGATTCTCGCGGTGGCGCGCGCCGCTGGCGAAGTGGCGCCGCTGATGCTGGTGGGCGTGGTCAAGCTGGCGCCGTCGCTGCCGGTGGACGGTAATTATCCGTATCTGCACCTGGACCAGAAGATCATGCACCTGGGCTTCCATATCTATGACGTCGGCTTCCAGAGCCCCAACGTCGAAGCCGCGCGGCCGCTGGTGTACGCCACGGCGCTGCTGCTGGTGCTGGTCATCGGTCTGCTGAACCTGGCGGCGGTCGCGTTGCGTAATCATTTGCGCGAGAAGTACAAGGCGTTGGATGTATGAGGATTTTGCGCAAGCCGCACTGGCCTCTTCGCGGGCAAGCCTCGCTCCTACAGGTGTACGACTGCAGTGCTGTTCGCGCTGTGGGAGGATTTTGCGCAGGCCGCACTGGCCTCTTCGCGGGTAAGCCTTGCTCCCACAGGCGTACAACTGCAGTACGGTTTGCACTGTGGGAGCACAGCTTGCTGGCGAAGGGGCCAGTACTGCTTGCCCAAAAACCACAGCATGTCCCACAAGATATATGAGCCCACGGGGAGATCTTTGATGCAGCAAACACCGCCACCCCGGGGCTTTAGCTACAACGCCCTGGGTCGCAAGAAGCAAGGGCTGCACCTGGCCGACGAAGCCGTCGCGCTGGAAGTGCCCGGCCTGAATCTGTTCTACGACGACACCCAGGTGCTGTTCGACATTGCCCTGAAGATCCCCAAGCAGCGGGTCACGTCCTTCATCGGCCCGTCGGGTTGCGGCAAGTCGACCCTGCTGCGCACCTTCAATCGCATGAACGACCTGGTCGACGGCTGCCGGGTCGAGGGCGCCATCCACCTCGATGGCGAGGATATCTACAGCAAGGGTACCGAGGTCGCGGAATTGCGTCGTCGCGTGGGCATGGTGTTCCAGAAACCCAACCCGTTTCCCAAGACCATCTATGAAAACGTGGTGTACGGCCTGCGCATCCAGGGCATCAAGAAAAAGCGCGTGCTCGACGAGGCCGTGGAATGGGCGCTCAAGGGCGCGGCGTTGTGGGATGAGGTCAAGGATCGCCTGCATGAATCGGCGTTGGGGCTGTCCGGCGGGCAACAGCAACGCCTGGTGATCGCCCGCACCATCGCGGTCGAGCCCGAGGTTTTGCTGCTCGATGAACCCTGCTCCGCGCTGGATCCGATTTCGACGTTAAAAGTTGAAGAGCTGATCTACGAGTTGAAACATAAGTACACCATAGTCATCGTGACCCATAACATGCAGCAAGCGGCGAGGGTGTCGGATTACACCGCGTTCATGTACATGGGCAAGCTGGTGGAGTTCGGCGATACCGACACGTTGTTCACCAATCCGGCGAAGAAGCAGACCGAAGACTACATCACCGGTCGTTATGGCTAGGGCCTGCGAAGGCTAAAAAAGCTCAGGCGGCGTTGCCGCTTTTATCGGTTGCTCCAGGGATTTTTCGACATGATCAATAAAGACAGCCTTGCCCATCACATTTCTCAGCAGTTCAACGCCGAATTGGAAGAGGTGCGCAGCCACCTCCTGGCCATGGGCGGGCTGGTGGAAAAACAAGTCAACGACGCGGTGACCGCGCTGATCGAGGCCGACTCCGGTCTGGCTCAGCAAGTGCGCGACGTGGATGACGAAATCAATCAGATGGAACGCAACATCGACGAAGAATGCCTGCGCATTCTCGCCCGTCGCCAGCCGGCGGCATCCGATCTGCGGCTGATCATCAGCATCTCCAAATCGGTCATCGATCTGGAGCGCATCGGTGACGAGTCCACCAAGATCGCCCGCCGCGCCATTCAGCTGTGCGAAGAGGGCGAGTCGCCGCGCGGCTACGTCGAGGTGCGCCACATCGGCGATCAGGTGCGCTCCATGGTTCGCGACGCGCTGGATGCCTTCGCGCGCTTCGATGCCGATCTGGCACTGTCGGTGGCCCAGTACGACAAGACCATCGACCGCGAGTACAAGACCGCGCTGCGTGAACTGGTCACCTATATGATGGAAGACCCGCGCTCGATCTCGCGGGTGCTGAACGTGATCTGGGTGCTGCGTTCGCTGGAGCGCATCGGCGACCACGCGCGCAACATCTCCGAACTGGTGATTTACCTGGTGCGCGGCACCGACGTTCGTCACCTGGGCCTGGAACGCATGAAGCAGGAAGTGCAGCGCGACAGCGAACGGGCTAATGTTTCGCCGCGTGCTGACGATAAATAAGATTGCCCCCGTGTATCAACGCCCGGCCTAGGTCGGGCGTTTGCGTTTTCGGGTGTGCAGAATTTTTTGCAGGCACCCGTGAACGCGTCATCTCCCATGACGGCCCGGCGTGACGCATCCATGTTGGCACGTAAAAAGCGGCATATGGCCACTAGTTAGCGCTATGCTTGCCGGGATTTCAGAGGAGTGGTTGATGGCTAAGGTCAATGTGTTGGTGGTGGATGACGCGCCGTTTATCCGCGATCTGGTAAAGAAATGCCTGCGCAACAGTTTTCCGGGCGTGACGACCGAAGACGCGGTCAACGGTCGCAAGGCCCAGGCGCTGCTGCAGCGCGAGTCGTTCGACCTGATCCTGTGCGACTGGGAGATGCCGGAAATGTCCGGGCTCGAGTTGCTCGCCTGGGTCCGCAGTCAGGAGCAGTTCAAGGCCACGCCGTTCATCATGGTCACCAGCCGTGGCGACAAGGAGAACGTCGTGCAGGCCATCCAGGCCGGGGTATCCGACTTTATCGGCAAGCCGTTCACCAACGAGCAACTGTTGACCAAGGTCAAAAAGGCGCTGGCCAAGATCGGCAAGCTGGATGACCTGATGTCCGGTTCGACGACCCGCAGCAACCCTGCTTTCGCCAATGACTCGCTGAGCGCTTTGACCGGCGGCAAGCCGGCAGAAGTGGCGCGCCCGGCACCGACCTCGCCATTGGTCAATCCAGCGGCGGCCCCTCGCGCTGCGGCGGCTCCGGCTGCGTCTGCGGCTCCCGCCGGCCGTGGCCAGGGGCAACTACGCCTCGCCAGTGGTACTCAGGCCTGCGTGATCAAGGCCCTGAGCCTCAAGGAGGCGTTGCTGGTGGTCAAGCGCGGTGACGTGCTGCCGCAGGTGCTCGAAAGCGCTGTGCTCGATCTGGAGCAGGGTGAAAACGCCGAAGTGGCGCGGCTCAACGGCTACTTGCATGCCATCGTCGCCCATGAGCCCAAGCCTGACAGCGAGTGGCTGCAGCTGACCTTCCGCTTCGTCGACCAGGACGCGCAGAAGCTTGATTATGTGTCGCGCTTGATCGCCCGTGGTTCGCAGCTCAAGCACTTCGTGCCCGGAGCTTGATCGAGATCTCTGTAGCGAGGGGGCTTGCCCCCGATAGGCCGGTACTGACACACCGCTGTGTCGGCAACGGCGTATCGGGGGCAAGCCCCCTCGCTACAGGGTGTGGAGAAGGGCCGCTACATTTTGCGCATAATCCTGGAGCAAGCATCTGCTAGGCTTGGCGATTGATTCCCTGATCTGACCGACTGCTCATCGCCATGCTCCAGCGCCTCACCCTGCTTTGCAGTCTCTTGCTGGCCGCCACCCCTCTGACGGCCGCACCGACCATCTACAAATACACCGATGCCAATGGCGTGGTGACCTACACCGACAAACCCACCCGTGGCGCGTCGGTGTTCGTGTTTCAGGACCGCATGATCGAGCACCTCGAGCAGCAGGTGCACCTGGATGTCGATCGGCGCAGCAACCGCGCCACCTTTACCGCCCGCAACGAGCTGTTCGCCCCGGTCGAGGTCGAGTTGCGCCTCAGCGGCTTGAGCAACGCCGCCCCGGGCACGCCGCAGAGTATCCGCAAGCTGATACCGGCGCGCAGCAGCGTGCTTCTGCTGGCGCTCAATGCGCAGACGCCCGGGCGAGCGCTGCGTTACACCCAGGCGTTCAAGTACGCCATGGGCAACCCCGGGCAGCAACCTGAGGGCTATCTGTACCCGTTGCCTTGGATCGGCGGACCGTTTCGGCTGAGCCAGGGCGCCAACGGCACCTTCAGTCACACCGGGGTCAAAAGTCGTTACGCCATGGACATCGCCATGCCGGTGGGCACGCCGATCATCGCCGCGCGGGCGGGGATGGTGGTGAAGGTCGAGAACGCTCAGGCCGCTGGCGGCAGCGAGGCCTCGGGCAACTTCGTGCGCATCCTGCACGACGACGGCACCATGGGGGTGTACCTGCACCTGATGCAGGGTTCGGTGGTGGTGCGCGAGGGGCAGCAGGTCAGCGTCGGCACCTCGCTGGGCCGCTCGGGCAACACCGGCAACAGCACCGGCCCGCACCTGCATTTCGTGGTGCAACGCAACACCGGGATGGGGTTGGAGTCGATTCCGTATCGGTTCAGTCAGCCGGTGGAGTCGTTGCCCAATTTTGCCCTTGGAGCACGCCCCTGAACCTGTAGCGAGGGGGCTTGCCCCCGAAAACCTCCCATTCAATGCAACCCTCGAATCAGGGGAACGGTCTCGAGACTGTTCGGGGGCAAGCCCCCTCGCTACAGGAAACCGGTCAATCGATCTTGACCACCTTGGCCAGCACGATTTTCGGGCCTTTCATCTTTTTCAGGATGATGCGCAAGCCTTCGACCTCCAGCACTTCCTCTTCCTCGGGCACGCGCTTGAGGGTCTCGTAGATCAACCCGGCCAGGGTCTCCGCTTCGATATGGTCAAGGTCGATGCCCAGCAGGCGTTCGACCTTGAACAGCGGTGTATCGCCCCGTACCAACAGCTTGCCCGGCTGATAGGCGAGGATGCCGCGTTCGGCCTTGCGGTGTTCGTCCTGGATGTCGCCAACCAGCACCTCCAGAACGTCCTCCATGGTCAGATAGCCGATGACCTTGGCGTCGGCTTCCTCCACCAGCGCGAAGTGCGCCGCGCCCTTGCGGAACTGCTCCAGCAGGCGCGACAGCGGCATGTGCTTGCTGACCCGCTCCAGCGGGCGCAGGAGCTCCGCGAGGTTGAAGGTTTCGGGCAGGTGATCCAGTGCCGCCAGTTCCAGCAACAGGTCCTTGATGTGCAGCAGGCCGACGAACTCGCCGCGCTGGTTGTCGTACACCGGATAACGGCTGAACTTGTGACGGCGGAACAGCGCGAGGATTTCCTTCAGCGGCGCGTTGGCGTCCAGAGTGATCAGGTCTTCACGGGAGTTGGCCCAGTCGACCACCTCCAGCTCGCCCATCTCCACTGCCGAGGCCAGCACGCGCATGCCTTGGTCGCTCGGGTCCTGGCCGCGGCTAGAGTGCAGGATCAGCTTGAGCTCTTCACGGCTGTAGTGATGCTCGTGATGGGGGCCGGGCTCGCCCTGGCCGGCAATGCGCAAGATGCCGTTGGCGCTGGCGTTGAGCAGGTAGATGGCCGGGTACATGCACCAGTAGAACAGGTACAGCGGCACGGCCGTCCACAGCGACAGCAGTTCAGGCTTGCGGATGGCCCAGGATTTGGGGGCCAGCTCGCCGACCACGATGTGCAGGTACGAGATCACGAAGAAGGCGCTGAAGAACGACACGCCTTTGATCACCTCTGGCGACTGTACACCGACGGCGCCCAGCACCGGCTCCAGCAGGTGCGCGAACGCCGGCTCGCCGACCCAGCCCAGGCCCAGCGAAGCCAGGGTGATACCCAGCTGGCAGGCGGACAGATAGGCGTCGAGCTGGTTGTGCACGGTGCGCAGGATCTGCCCGCGCCAGCCGTTCTGCTCGGCGATGGCTTCAACCTTGGTGGAGCGCAGCTTGACCATGGCGAACTCTGCGGCAACGAAGAAGCCGTTGAGCAAGACCAGTACAAGTGCGAAAAGAATCATGCCGAAGTCGGCGAAAATCGAGGCGAGGGACAAGCCAGGGGAAGGGTCCATGATGGAGTTTTACGGGTTCCGTATTGCTGATTCAGTGAGGTGCCGTGGCATCCACGCCACCGACAAGAGTCGATCAATGTAGCGGCTGCCGTTTGCCTTGCATAGGGGGTGTCCGTTCAACGGTCGCGACAAATCAGCCCTCTTCGGGGCTGTAGGCCTCAAGTTGTGTTGCTATTTGTTGCACGGGAAAGTGGCAGGTGAAGGTGCTGCCACGGCCGGGCACGCTGCTGATCTCGAGCCGCCCGCGATGGCGCAGCAGCACGTGCTTGACGATCGCCAGGCCCAGGCCAGTGCCGCCGGTGTTGGAACTGCGGCTCGAATCGACGCGGTAGAAACGCTCGGTCAGGCGCGGCACATGCTTGGCTTCGATGCCGATCCCGGAGTCCTGCACGCTGAGGTGCGCGCCTTGGCCGTCGTGCCACCAGCGGACGTGGATCTGGCCGCCGTCGGGGGTGTATTTCACCGCATTGAACACCAGGTTGGAAAACGCACTGCGCAGTTCCGGCTCGCTGCCCTTGAGGTGCACGGTCGGGTCGGCTTCGAGGGTGATGGTCTGGTTGCGCGTGCCGGACAGCGCCCGGGCATCGCCCTTGATGGTGCGCAGCAGGTGATCGATGGCCACCGGATAGCTTTCCGAGGGGTAGTCGGTGGCTTCCAGCTTGGCCAGCAACAGCAGGTCGTTGAGCAGCGTCTGCATGCGCTCGCCTTGCGTCTGCATCTGCTGCAACGGGCGTTTCCAGCGGGTCGGGAGGTCGTCGCCGTTGTCGAGTAGCGTCTCCAGGTAGCCGGTGATCACGGTCAACGGCGTGCGCAGCTCGTGGGAGACGTTGGCGACGAAGTCCTTGCGCATCTGTTCGAGCTGATGCAAACGGGTCATGTCGCGCACCAGCAGCAGGTGCTCATTGTTGCCGTAGCGGGTGATCAGCAGCTGCAGGCGCACCTTGTCGTTGGCCGGCGAGGGGATTTCCAGCGGGTCGGCGTAGTTGCCGTGGGCGAAGTATTCCTTGAAGCGCGGGTGGCGCACCAGGTTGGTCACCGGCTGGCCCGTGTCCTGGGGTGTCTTGAGGCCCAGCAGGACTTGCGCGGCGGGGTTCCACCACTCGAGGTTGCCGTCGCTGTCGAGCATCACCACGGCGTCGCGCAGGGCGGCGGTGGACTCCTGGATGCGGTCGATCACCGCTTGCAGACGGCCACGCACGCGCTGATCGCGACGCTGCAGGGTGTAGATGCTGTCGAACACATCGCCCCATAGGCCGACGCCTTCAGGCGGTGCTTCGTCGGGCTTCTGCTCGCGCAGCCACAGATGCAGGCGCAGCAGTTGCTTGAGGGTGTAGGCCAGATACGACGCCAGGCCGATGGCCAGGCAGAGGCCGTAATGGCCGGTGAACAGCCCGAGCAACAGGCAGGCACTGAGCAGCAGCACCATGTGACGAATCAATATGCCGTGCCAGTTCTGGTTCAATTGCTGTCGCGTCCTTACTCGTCACGTCGGGCGGGCATTGTCGATACCTGCCCAGACCAGGATCAGCTCTTGGTGGAGAAGCGGTAACCGGTGCCGCGCACGGTTTGTACCAGATTTTCGTAGGCGTCGCCCAAGGCCTTGCGCAAGCGCCGGATGTGCACATCGACGGTGCGCTCTTCGACGTAGACGTTGCCGCCCCAGACCTGATCCAGCAACTGCCCACGAGTATAGGCACGCTCCTGGTGGGTCATGAAGAACTGCAGCAGGCGGTATTCGGTGGGCCCCATGTCGGCGGGCTTGCCGTCGATGGTCACGCGATGGCTGATGGGGTCGAGCAGCAGGCCGCCGATCTCGATCGGCGTCTCCCCATCGCTAGGCCCGGCGCGACGCAGCACGGCCTTGAGGCGCGCGACCAGCTCGCGGGGCGAGAACGGTTTGGTGATGTAGTCGTCGGCGCCCACTTCGAGGCCCTGGATCTTGTTGTCCTCTTCGCCCTTGGCGGTGAGCATGATGATCGGAATATCACCGGTCATCTCGTCACGCTTGAGGCGCCGCGCCAGCTCGATGCCCGAGGTGCCGGGCAGCATCCAGTCGAGCAGGATCAGGTCGGGCTTGCGATCGACGATGATGGCGTGAGCCTGCTGGGCGCTGTCTGCCTCGAGGCAGTCATAGCCGGCCATTTCCAGCGCGACGGCGATCATTTCGCGGATGGGCGCTTCGTCGTCAACGATCAGAATGCTCCTGCCAGCCATGCTCAAACCTCGTGTAGATCGGGTGTCTTGCGCCGCATTAGATAACGGAATTATTGCAGTCGTGTGACAGGGGAACTGTAGGGTACCAACTTAGTCGAAAACGGCTAAGCTGTTATTCCTTCAGGGCATACACACAAGAGGTGATTTTCAATGGTTCAACGTACCTTGACCTGGATGGCGCTCGCAGGCGCCGTCGTCCTGGCAATGCCGGGCCTGGCAATGGCTGAACGCCCCAAGGCCAACGATGGCATGGTGGTCGACAGCAAGGGCATGACGCTTTACACCTATTCCGATGACACGCCTGGCAACTCGGCGTGCAACGACAAATGCGCGCAGAACTGGCCCCCTGTGCTCGCTTCCGCCAGCGACACCGGGACTGACAACGGTGACTGGAGCATCATCACTCGCAAGGACGGCAAAAAGCAGTGGGCGCTGATGGATAGCCCGCTCTACACCTATATCGGCGACAAGAAGAAAGGCGACATGAACGGCGATGGCAAGGGCGAAGGCAAATGGGCCATGGCGACCATGGACGGCGCCGATTGATCAGCCGCTATCGATATTGATGCTGCCGCCCCCTTCGCGAGCAAGCTCTGCTCCCACAGTGCTTGCTCCTGTGGCAGTAGTGGAGCTCCTGTGGGAGTAGTGGTTGCTTCTGTGGGAGCCGGGCTTGCCCGCGAAGAGGCCGCCCCAGTCGGCGCAATAGCTTCGACTGCACCGATCCCCCTCAGCGCAGTGCGTAGTCCAGCACGATCCCAAGGAAAATCAGCAGCCCCGCCCAGTGGTTGTGCAAAAACGCCTTGAAACACGCCATGCGCTCGCGCTGGCGTGTCTGCCAATACTCCCATGCGAAGCACAGCGCTGCGCCCAGCAGCCCCAGCTGGTACCAGTGGCCCAGCCCAAACTGATTGCCCGCCAGCAGCAGGCATACCAGCGTGAGGCCTTGGAGAATGGCGATGATCAAGCGATCCGCCTCGCCGAACAGAATCGCCGTCGACTTGACCCCGATCAGCAGATCGTCATCGCGGTCGGTCATCGCGTAATAGGTGTCGTAGGCCACCGTCCATAGCAGATTGGCGATATACAGCAGCCACGCCGCCGCTGGCACATGCCCGGTCTCGGCGGTGAATGCCATCGGCATGCCCCAGGAAAACGCCGCGCCCAGCACCACTTGCGGGTAATAGGTGTAACGCTTCATGAACGGGTAGCTGGCGGCCAGCACCAGCCCGCCGATGGACAACCACAGGGTGGCGGCGTTGGTGCACAGCGCCAGGCCGAAACTGATGACGATCAGCACCGCAAACAGCGCCAAAGCCTCACGAGTGCGAATGCGCCCGGCCGCAATCGGCCGCTGGGCCGTGCGTTTGACGTGGCCGTCGACCTTGCGATCGGCCACGTCATTGATCACGCATCCGGCCGCGCGCATGAAGATCACCCCCAGCACGAAGATCGCCACGTTGCCTAGCGACGGTCTGCCCGCGCCGGCGATCCACAGCGCCCACAGGGTCGGCCACAGCAGCAGATAGATGCCGATGGGCTTGTCGATGCGCGTCAGCTGCACGAAGTCCCAGGCGCGGGGATGCAGGCGGTTGAGGGACTTGAGCAGGTTCAGGTACATCCAGGGTTCTCCTGAAGGGGAAGGGCGGCGTGCCACAGTGCCGGCAGGAACACCTCGGCCACCAGCACCCCGAGGCCGTCGCGGTCGAAGCGCGAGCGGCGGGCCCACAGGCCTTGCCGGGCTATCTCGGCGGGTAGCCAGGGGGCGGGATAACGGCAGGTTTGCAGCGGCTGGCGGGTGAAGGCCGGATCGCTGAACAGTAGCTCGCCCAATGAGCGGCTGCCGAGCACGTCGAGGCGCAGATCCGTGGCCTCCAGCGCCGCCTGGCCGGCGATGCTGCGGGCGAACACCCAAGGTGTGTCGGCGCCCAGCAGATACACCTCGCGCACCCAGCCGATGCTGGCGCTGGGCAATTGCAGCGCCGCGCACTCGTCATCGCGCAGGGTTTGCCAGCCCTCGAAGAGCGGTCGAACGGTGAAGCGGCCCGCTGCCAGCCGGGTCAGGCGCCGCGTCAGCGAGCTCGGGTCCAGCAGCCAGTCGAGGGTCGTCGGATCGGTATCGGGAGCGCCATCGCGCCATGTCGGGGAATGCAATGCGTGCGGCACAATGAACATCTGTGACGGCCAGAGAGGCCGCGAGCTTAGCATGTTCACGCGGCCCCCGTAGCGAGGGGGCTTGCCCCCGATAGGTATGTCAGCAACATCTCAGTAACTGATACATCTTTCGGGGGCAAGCCCCCTCGCTACAGTGCCAAGGCTTGCATCGCGGCGAACAGATCAGTAAAAAGCCCACTTTAAACGCGTCATTCGCGTGGATACGAGGAAACACCATGAAAAAGTGGCAATGCATTGTCTGCGGCCTGATCTACGACGAACGCGACGGCTGGCCGGATGACGGTATCGCCCCGGGCACCCTGTGGCAGGACGTCCCTGAAGACTGGCTGTGCCCCGACTGCGGCGTCGGCAAGATGGACTTCGAAATGATCGAGATCGGCTGAATGTCCCGGCCCCTTTCACGGGGCCTGAATCACGGTGCAGTCCGGTTGCCCGGGCTGTCTATCGGAATAACCCTGAATTTTCCCTCATAAACCGGGGTTGCCCACTGGCGCGGCCTTGCACGGCGTGCCATCCTCACTCGGTCTGCCGCGGCTTAGAGCCTGCGGCGCTCACCGCGCCGTTGCGGGGGTCATGGCAACGGACATAAAAACAAAAATCTATAACAAGAGGCTTTACCCATGCGCAAACCAGATCTGGCAACCGCAATCGCTGAAAAAGCAGACCTCACCAAAGAACAAGCCAACCGCGTACTCAACGCCGTGCTCGAAGAGATCACCGGCGCGCTGCACCGCAAGGACAGCGTCACCCTGGTCGGTTTCGGCACCTTCCTGCAACGCCACCGTGGCGCACGTACCGGCAAGAATCCGCAGACGGGCGAGCCGGTGAAGATCAAGGCCAGTAATACCGTGGCGTTCAAGCCTGGGAAGTTTTTGAAGGATAGCGTCAATCCTTGATGGCAGGCTGAAGCGTGATAGATGGGCATTCCGGGCGGGCCGGGATGCCCATTTTTGTTTCATGATCAATGGGTTTCAGGTTTCTGGCGGGACTGATGAATGACCGATCTGGCTATGAAGACGATATACTGCGCCTCAGTCATTTTTAAGCCGGAGTGCCGCAATGAAGTTTCGCTTTCTCCTCTGGGCCCTCGGCCTGCTCATGGCTCGCGCCAGCCGCAAAAACCCCGCTTTCGAACAGCAATTGGCCGGCAAGGACCTGACCTTCCAGCTGCAAACGGCTGACGCCAAGGTCGCCCGGCATTTCATCGTCAAGGATCAACGAGTCAGCAGCCATAGCGGCACGGTGGCTGAGCCGGCGTTCGCGATCGTGTTCAAGGATGCCGGGTATGGCTTCGCCACGTTGCAGGCGAAGAACAAGCAGCTGGCGTTCATGCAGGGGATTCAGGACAAGCATATCCAGATCACTGGCAACACGGGGTTGGTGATGTGGTTTCAGGGTTTGATGAAGTATCTGATGCCGCGCAAGAAGAAGGTATGACGCGGGGGATTTGAAGGCCTCTTCGCGGGCAAGCCCTGCTCCCACAGGGCTGGGCTCACCACTGTAGGAACAGAGCCTGCTCCCCCAGCCTACAGCTCACCACTGTAGGAGCAGAGCTTGCTCGCGAAAGGGCCCTTCGCAGCGCAGCCAATGGCCCGTCGAGCAACACTCAGCTATTGAACTGCGAAGCCAGTTCGCGCAGCAGCGCTTCGGCCTCGATCACCTTGTTGACCACATCTTCGGCCTTCTCGCGGCTCAGGCCCACACGCTCCAGCAGCTCGTCGGGGATGCCATCATCGGTGTCGCTGCCGATGCCACGGCTGCGCAACAGGCGTACCGACAGGCACACTAGGTTCGGGTACAGCGCGTGCTCGCCTTCGTAGTAAGGGTCCTGCTGGAAGCGCAGGGCGGTGGCCAGTTCCTCGGGCAAGTCCCAGAAGCGCATCAGCCAGGCACCGATCTGTTCGCGGCTGATGCCCAGCAGGTGTTGCTCGATGTAGCTGTGGCTCAGGTGCGGGTTGACCTCCAGGTGCCGGCAGATCAGCGAGAAGTGCGGCGGGAACACGTGGGCCAGCAGCAGGTAGCCGAAGTTGTGCAGCAGGCCGGCCAGGTAGGTCAGGCCGGCTTCCGGGCGCTGGGCGCGGGGAATGGCGCGGGTCAGGCCTTCGATGACCGCCGCGGTGTAGATCGACTGCTGCCAGTACGGCGTGGCGTGTTGCGGGTGGTCCTTGGGCAGGCTCAGGGTCTTGCCCAGAGCCAGGCCAAGCGCCAGGTTGATCACCAGATCGAAGCCCAGCACGCGGACAATGGCGTCTTCGACCGAGCGGATCTTGCCCGGCGAGGCGTAGTAGGGCGACGCGGCCCAGCTGACCACCTGGGCGGCCAGCGATGGATCGGTTTCGACCACGCCGGTGATGTCGTCAATGGTAGCGTTGGGGTCGACCCGCAGCTTGATGATCTTCTGCGCGGTTTCGGCCAGCGGTGGAATCTCGATGGTCGCTTCGAGGCGCTGTTGAATGCGCCGCGCGGTGAATTTCTGTACGGCCTTGGTGATTTCCGCCGGATCGTCGTTGGGGCGATCCAGATTGCGGGCGATGGCGACTACAGGCTCGCCGAAATTGCCGGAGCTGGCCTTGATCAAGGTCTTCTTGAAGTCGTCGCTGGAGATCTCCAGCAGCAGGCCGGCCTCGCCCGCGCTGATCAGCAGCGACTCGGGCTGCAGCAGGCGCTCGTCGTAGAGGCAAGGCGAACTGGTGAGGGTCGGCAGGCCGGGCAGCACACTCAGGCCGTGCTCGTTGAGCATCCGCTTGAGTTTGGCCAGCGGCAATGCGGTGAGCTTGCGCCCGGTGACTTCCTCGAGACGATTGAGGTCGATCAGCTGGTTCTGCGGGACCAGCACCATCAGCGCGCCCACAGCATCGGCGAGCAGCACTGCCTGCACCTTGCGGCCGCGATCGAGGCCTGCGTGGTCATGCACTTCAGTGAACGCGATACCCTGTTTTTCGAGCAGGTTCTGGATGACACGCGGGGCGATCGGTGCGGGAACGTCCAATGCAACTTCAGTCATGTGTGCTGTATCCGAATTCCAACAATGGCGACAGTATATCCAGCTTGCACAATAAGCGGGATGAGTTCTCAACGCCTAATTTCGCGGCGTTTTTTTCAGACGAGCGGTCAGCTTTTACCGCTATACCTGACCGTATTGCTGACCATGACGCAACCATCGCTCCAATAGCGGTGTGACGTGCTCAGGCCATCGCGCCAGCAACGCCTGCGCGGCGTCACGCACGGCGGGCAGCAGATCGGCATCGCGCATCAGATCAGCCACCTTGAACTGTAGCAGCCCCGTCTGACGCGTACCTAGCATCTCGCCCGGCCCGCGAATCTGCAGGTCCTTTTCGGCGATGACGAAACCGTCGTTGGTCTCGCGCATGATGCCCAGGCGTTCGCGGCCGATCTGCGACAGCGGCGGGTGATACAGCAACACGCAGTGACTGGCCGCGCTGCCACGCCCGACCCGACCACGCAGCTGGTGCAACTGCGCCAGCCCCAGGCGCTCCGGGTTCTCGATGATCATCAGGCTGGCGTTGGGCACGTCGACGCCGACTTCGATCACTGTGGTCGCCACCAGCAGTTGCAGGACGCCTTGCTTGAACTCGGCCATGATCGCGGCTTTCTCGGCGGGCTTCATGCGCCCGTGGATCAAGCCCACGCGCAGTTCGCCAAGGGCGCTGCCGAGTTCTTCGAAGGTGGTTTCGGCGGCCTGGCAGGTGAGTTCTTCGGACTCTTCGATCAAGGTGCACACCCAATAGGCCTGGCGCCCCTCGGCGCAGGCGGCGCGGACCCGCTCGATGACTTCGATGCGTCGCGTGTCGACCACCAGTACGGTGTTCACCGGCGTGCGGCCCGGTGGCAGTTCGTCGAGGACCGAGGTGTCGAGGTCGGCGTAGGCGCTCATCGCCAAGGTGCGCGGAATGGGCGTGGCGGTCATGATCAACTGATGAGGGCAGAGCTTGCCGGCGCCGTTCTGGCTGACGCCTTTTTCGCGCAGGGCCAGGCGCTGCTGCACGCCGAAGCGGTGCTGTTCGTCGATGATCACCAGCGCCAGGCGATGGAACTGCACTTCGGGCTGGAACAGCGCATGGGTGCCGACCACCATGGGCGCGCCGGCGGCGATACGCTCAAGGGCGTGAACGCGATGCTTGCCCTTGAGCTTGCCCGCCAGCCAGGCGACTTCGATGCCCAGGGGTTCGAGCCAGCGCTGGAAGTTGACGAAATGCTGCTCGGCGAGGATCTCGGTCGGGGCCATCAAGGCCACCTGATAGCCGGCCTCGAGCGCCTGCAGCGCCGCCAAGGCCGCGACCACCGTCTTGCCGGCGCCGACATCGCCCTGAATCAGGCGCAGCATGGGCTCGGGCTGGCTGAGGTCATAGGCGATCTCCTTGCCGACACGCTGCTGGGCGCCGGTAGGGGTAAAACCCAGGTTGGCCAGGTACTGCGCCGGCAGGCGGCTGGCCACGGGCAATGCCGGTGCGCGCTGGGACTTGAGGCTCTCGCGCAGGCGCTGCTGGGACAGCTGGTGGGTCAGCAGCTCTTCGAACGCAAGCCGATGCTGGGCCCAGTGATGGCCAAGGGCGAGTTCTTCGAGGTCGGCGTCGGGCGGCGGATGGTGCAGGTAGCGGATGGCATCGTCCAGCGGCGCCAGTTGATAGTCGCGCGCCAGCTCCTGGGGCAGCCAGTCCGGCAGGCTCCTTGGCCCGAGCATGCTCAGCGCCTGCTGCGACAGCTGGCGCAGGCGTTGCTGGGTCAGGCCCTCGGTGGTCGGGTAGATCGGCGTCAGGTTCTGCTCCACCGGTATCGCTTCGTCACCGGTCAGGGCGCGGTATTCCGGGTGGTAGATTTCCAGGCCCGAGGCGCCGGGGCGTGCTTCGCCATAGCAGCGCAGATGGGTGCCGCGCTTGAGCGCTTCTTTCTGCGCGTTGCTGAAATGATAGAAGCGCAGGCTCAGGGAGCCGGTGCCGTCACCCAGGCGCACCAGCAGGCTGCGGCGCTTGCCCATGGACACGTCGGCGCCGCTCACCACCCCTTCGATCACCGCGTCCTGCCCAGGCCGCAGGGCGCCGATCGGGACTACACGGGTGCGGTCCTGATAGCGCAAAGGCAGGTGAAACAGCACGTCCTGGAGGTTCTCGAGGCCGACCTTGGCGAGCTTTTCGGCCATCGCCTCACCGACGCCCTTGAGCGCCGTGACCGAAACCCGGGACAGTTCAGTCATGAAGCGACTTTAGCCGCCGGCACCAGCGGCTTGGCCACCGAGCACAGGCGCACCGAGTCCGCGAGGATCTCGATCGCCTTGGGCCGCGGAAAGCTGGCGCGCCAGGCAATGGCAACGGTGCGGAAGGCGGCGGGCGGCGTCAGCGGTCGCACTTCGATCACACCCGGCTGGTAGTGATGGCTGTCGACGGCCGACAGCGGCAGCACCGACACGCCCAGGCCGGAGGCGACCATGTGGCGAATGGTTTCCAGCGAGCTGGATTCGACGGTGGTGTGGCGCGCGGCGTCCGAACCCTTGGCGAGGGTCGGGCAGGCTTCGAGGACCTGGTCGCGGAAGCAATGACCTTCGCCGAGCAGCAGCAGGCTCTTGTCGTTGAGCAGGCCGGCGTCGATGGTTTCCTTGCGCGTCCATGGGTGGTCGCTGGGCATCAGCACGTAGAACGGCTCATCGTAGAGCGGCAGGGTCAGTACGTCGGCTTCGTTGAACGGCAGGGCGATGATGATCGCATCGAGCTCACCGTTGCGCAGCTTGTCGCGCAGCACATGGGTGAAGTTCTCTTCGATATACAGCGGCATCTGCGGCGCTACCCGATGCAACTGCGGGATCAGGTGCGGGAACAGGTACGGGCCGACCGTATAGATGGCGCCGACCTTGAGCGGTGCGGTGAGCTGGTTCTTGCCGGCCTGGGCCAGTTCGCGGATACCCTGGGCCTGTTCGAGGACCTTCTGCGCCTGGGCGACGATGCCTTCGCCGACCGGGGTCAGGCGCACCGCGCTCTTGCTGCGCTCGAAGATCAGCACACCGAGTTCGTCTTCGAGTTTCTTCACTCCCACCGACAATGTCGGCTGGCTGACGTGGCAACGCTCGGCCGCGTGACCGAAGTGTTGCTCCTGGGCAAGAGTGACGATGTAGCGCAATTCTGTGAGAGTCATAACGTGCGTCCTGTAGTAGCGGCCCCAGCATAGCGGCTGCGATCGATAGACGCACGTTATCAAGATCGCTTCTGTATGACAGAAGCGAATATTTCAGCGTTTATCCAGGGAATAAACGAAAGGCGCGACCACTTCCAGGCTGCCGTTGTTAAGCAGCTCCTTGGGCGGCACCGGCAATGGCTGAGCGCGCCGGATCATGTCGAGGGTGGCGCGATCCAGCGATGCGCTGCCTGACTCGCCCGCCAAAGCATAGGACAACACCTTGCCTTCGCCATCGACCGTGAAGCGCAGCCGGACCACACCTTGAGTACCGCGACGACGCGCGTCTTCAGGGTACTTCTTGAACTTGGCCAGGTGGCGCAGCAGGTCACCCTGCCAGCTCGGCAGCGCGTTGCTGTTGGACGGCATCGGCGGCTCGGACTTCTCCGCCTTAGGCGCTGCAGGCGGAGCCGGCGGCGTGTCCACGGTCTTTTCCGCTGGCGGCTCTTCCTTCGGCGGCTCGGGCTTCTTCTCAGGCTTGGGCGGCTGTGGCTTGGGCTTGGGTTTCGGCTTGGGCGGCGGCTTGGGGATGGCGATTTCCGGCTTCGGCGCTTCGACCAGCTTGGGCAGTGGCATTTCTTCCACGGGCTCAGGCGGGGTCGGCGGCGTGACGACCTTGGGCGGCGGCGGTGGCGCCGGCTCGGGCAGCGGCGCGATCTCGACCATCATCGCCTGGGGCGGCAGCTCGATGGGCTTGGGTGCTGGCCACTTGAGGGCGACGACGATCGCCAGGGCATGGATGCCCAGCACGACCGCCAGGCTGCCACCGTAACGCGTCATTCGTTGGCGCGTCGTGATCATTTCTTCGGCGCCGTCTCGAGTCCGACCAGGCCGACCTTCAGGTAACCGGCGGCGCGCAGGGAGTTCATGACATCCATCAGCTCCCCGTAGTCCACGCCCTTGTCGGCCTGGAAGAAGATGGTGGTGTCTTTCTTGCCCTTGGTCTTGTTGTCCAGGTACGCACCGAGCTGGCCGGCATCGACCTTGTCATCGCCCACGTAGAGGCTCTTGTCCATCTTCACACTGAGAAACACCGGTTTTTCCGGCCTGGGCGCCGGCTTGGCGGTGGAGGCGGGGAGGTCGACCTTGATGTCCACCGTCGCCAGCGGGGCAGCGATCATGAACACGATCAGCAGCACCAGCATGACGTCGATGAAGGGCGTGACGTTGATTTCGTGATTCTCGGCGAGATCGTCGCCGCCTTCGTTCAGATGCAGGCCCACGGATTACCCCACCTTGACCATTTGTGGCTGAGCGGCTCGCTCGCCTGGCTGACGGTCGAGGTCGCGGCTGACCAGCAGCAGCACCTGGGCGGAAGCATCGGACACCTGTGCCTTGTAACCGGCGATGGAGCGGGCGAAGACGTTGTAGATGACCACTGCGGGAATGGCCGCGACCAGGCCCAGGGCAGTGGCGAGCAGCGCTTCGGCGATGCCGGGGGCGACCACGGCGAGGTTGGTGGTCTGGGTCTTGGCGATGCCGATGAAGCTGTTCATGATGCCCCACACGGTACCGAACAGGCCGACGAAGGGCGCGGTGGAGCCGATGGTGGCCAGTACGCCGGTGCCCATGCTCATGTTGCGACCGCAGGCGGCGACCAGGCGCTCGAGGCGGAACGACACGCGCTCCTTGATGCCTTCCTTTTCCCGGGTGTTGGCCGACAGGTGCATTTCTTCGAGGGCGTCATGCACCAGCAGGTTGGCCAGGGTGCCCTTCTTGGCGGCGCTTTCGGCGGCGTCCTTGAGGGTGGCGGAGCGCTTGAGCGCGGCGATTTCGCCCTTGAGGCGACGCTTGGCGCCGACCAGCTCGAAGCCCTTGGCGATCCAGATGGTCCAGGTGATGACCGAGGCCAGCGCCAGGCCGATCATGACCACCTTCACGACGATGTCGGCGTTCTGGAACATGCCCCATGGCGACAGGTCGTGGCCCATGCCGAGGGTGGTGTCCGAGGCCGCTTCGGCATCTTCCGGGGCGACCTGCGAGGTGACCTGGGTGTCGGCAGCGGGTGCGGCGGTGGTATCTGCCGACGTGGCCGCAGGCGCGGGCGCGGCGGATACGGCAGCGGGTGCGGCGGCCGGGTGGGCTGGATCTTCGGCGAACGCGTTAGGCATAAGCGCCAGGCCCAGCAGCAAGGCCGCGATACCCCGCCAAGCGCGTGGCAGGCTGTGAAGCTTGGTTGGCGATGCGAGAGGTTCGTTAGGAGTCATGCTGGCAGGACCTGAGGGAGAGAATATGTGGGTGCCCTCCAAGGCTGAAGTCAAGCCGAGGGCAAAACGAACGTGCATTATTGCAACTAATTCTTGTTAGCAAAAGCGAAACACGCATTTTTTTTAATCAGCGCTGGCTGCGAGACGCCCGGCGGCGCTAGGCTGGTGCTTTGAAAACGGAGCCTGAGATGAGCACGCCCACTCTTTTGATCGCCGGTTGCGGCGATGTCGGCAGCCGCCTGGCTCGGCAAATCCTTGCTCAGGGGTGGGCCGTGCATGGGTTGCGCCGCTCGCCTGAGCAACTCCCCGAGGGCGTGTCGGCGGTGCAAGCCGATCTGTTCGATGAACGCTGTCCGCCCTCCTGGCCGATGGGGCAGCTGGATTATCTGGTGTACTGCCTGGCAGCGTCGAGCCATGACGAAGCCGGCTATCAGGCTGCCTATGTGCAGGGGCTCGAACACGTTCTAGGCTGGTTGCAGCAGCACGGACAACGGCCACGGCGGGTGTTTTTCGTGTCCAGCAGCAGTGTCTACGGGCAGTTGGCGGGGGAGTGGGTGGACGAGTCCTCGGCGGTGGAGCCCAGCGGTTTCTCCGGCAGGATCATGGTCGAGGCCGAGAACACCCTGTTGAATAGCGGCCTGCCGGCGACGGTGGTGCGCTTGACCGGTATCTACGGCCCCGGCCGCGAGCGTTTGCTGACGCAGGTGCGCGAGGGCTACCGCGTCGCTGAGGATCCGCCATTGTACGGCAACCGCATTCACAGCGACGACGCCGCGGGCTTGCTGGCGTTTCTGCTGACCAGCGATGCGGCGGGCAAGAAGCTGGCGAGCGTTTATATCGGGGTGGATGATGCCCCCGCGCCGCTGGCCGAGGTGGTCGCCTGGTTGCGCGAGTATCTGGGCGTGACCGATTGGCAGGCCGAGGCCCAGGTTCGCCGCACGGGCAGCAAGCGCTGCAGCAACGCGTTGGCGCGGCAATTGGGCTGGGTGCCGCGCTACCCCAGCTATCGCGAAGGCTATGCGGCGATCCTTGCAGGGACCCTGTAGCGAGGGGGCTTGCCCCCGACTCGCTGTGTCAGACACATCGACGGTGCCGGATCATTATCGGGGGCAAGCCCCCTCGCTACAGGTTGGCGGTTACTTCTTCTCCAGCAACCAGCGCCGCACGCCTGGGCGCAGGTCAGGCATGTCACTGGCCTGGGCCTGGTTGAGCGCCTGCAGGATCTCCAGCTGATCGCCTTTGCGCACGAATATGAACGCATTACCCTGGCCGCCCATTTCCAGCCACATGCTGTCGTACTCGCCGCTCATCGCCGCACAATCACCGGCGAGGCACAGCGCATAGCGATCGATGCCAGCCAGCCCGGTCACCTGACCCAAGGGTGAAAAGGTCGCGACGCCACCCTTGCCCGGGCCATCGAGGATTTTCCAGTTACCGCCCATATAAGCGGTGTACAGCGCACGTTCGAAGGTGCTGCCTTGGGCTGCACCGGCTTGCGCCGGGATCGGCGCCTTGATGAAGTGCTGTTCGCCGCCCGAATCGCTGGCAGCCTGTGTCAGCTCGGCGCCTTTGATGGACAGGACTTCTTTGTAGTTACCGTAGAAATCCACGTCCCAGCCGCCTTCCTTGCGGGGCTGCAACTTGCCTTCACCCATCTCGAAACCATTGCTGAAAGTGGCCTGGCCAGCTTTGGTGTTGAGGTTCCATTCCAGGTTGGGGCCGTTGGACAGCAGCGATTGACGCAGATTGGCGCCTTTGGCAGCAGTATCGATGGCGTTCTGATTGATCCAGATACCGTCGGGATCGACCGGCGGTTTGCTCGCGCAGCCAGCCAGCAGGCCGGCGGCGAGGATGAAGGCAAGCGCATGGCGCATGGTAGGGTCCTTCCGAGGAGGGGAAGTGAAGTGGCGAAGCGCGAACGCAGCGCCCTGTAGCGAGGCTTATTCGATGACCAGAATAGCGTCCATCTCGACCTGGGCGCCACGCGGCAACGCAGCGACGCCGATGGCGGCGCGGGCCGGGTAAGGCTGTTCGAAATAGCGGCCCATGACTTCATTGACCTTGGCGAAGTGGCTCAGGTCGGTCAGGAAGATGTTGAGCTTGACGATGTCCTTGAACGAACCGCCAGCGGCCTCGGCCACGGCCTTGAGGTTCTCGAAAACCTGCACGGTCTGGGCTTCGAAGCCTTCGACCAGTTCCATGGTTTTTGGATCGAGGGGGATCTGCCCGGACATGTAGACCGTATTGCCGGCCTTGATGGCCTGGGAATAGGTGCCGATGGCGGCGGGGGCCTTGTCGCTGGTGATGACGGTCTTGGTCATGAATGACTCCTTGAAGGGGCGATGGGACGCAACCGGCGGGTGTCAGGCACGCATGCGAGTGATGCGGATGACGCCCGCCAGGGCACGTAGTTTTTTGATGACGCGGGCGAGATGGATGCGATCGTGGACGCTGACCACCAGCTGTACCACGCTGATGCGGCCGTCGCGTTCGTCCATGCTGATTTTTTCGATGTTGCCGTCGGCGGCGTTGACGCTGCTGGCGAGCAAGGCGATCAGGCCGCGTTGATGCTCGAGCTCCACACGCAGTTCGACGTTGAATTCGCCAGTGACGTCCTTGGCCCACGACAGCTGGATGCACTTTTCCGGGTTGTGGCGGATTTCGCTGATATTGCGGCAGTTTTCCAGGTGCACCACCATGCCCTTGCCGGCCGACAGGTGGCCGACGATCGGGTCGCCCGGAATCGGCGTGCAGCACTTGGCGTAACTGAGCACCAGGCCCTCGGTGCCGCGGATGGCCAGCGGGCCTTCCGGGTTGGGCAGTTGCTCGCCTTCGGTGGCCAGCAAGCGTCGCGCGACCACATAGGCCATGCGGTTGCCCAGGCCGATATCTTCGAGCAGGTCGTCGATGTGCTCGAGGCGATATTCGCCGAGCATCAACTGCACCCGCTCTTGAGGAATCTTGTCCAGCGAGCTTTCGAAGCCGTTGAGCACCTTGTTGAGCAAGCGCTCGCCCAGCGACACCGACTCTGAGCGGCGCTGCAGCTTGAGCGCATGACGAATGTGCGTGCGCGCCTTGCCGGTGACCACGAAGTTGAGCCAGGCCGGGTTGGGGCGGGCGCCGGGGGCGCTGACGATCTCGACCGTGGAGCCGCTCTGCAGTGGTTCGGACAGTGGCGCGAGACGACGATTGATGCGGCAGGCGATGCAGCTGTTGCCGACGTCGGTGTGCACCGCGTAGGCGAAGTCGACCGCCGTGGAGCCTTTGGGCAGCTCCATGATCCGGCCCTTGGGCGTGAACACGTAGACCTCGTCCGGGAACAGGTCGATCTTCACGCTCTCGATGAATTCCAGCGAGTTGCCCGCGCGTTGCTGCATTTCCAGCACGCCTTTGACCCACTGACGCGCCCGGGCGTGGGTACCCTTGGGCTGTTCGTCGTCACTGGATTTGTACAGCCAGTGGGCGGCGATGCCGTTGTTGGCCATCTCTTCCATCTCGCGGGTGCGGATCTGGATTTCGATGGGCACGCCGTGCATGCCGAACAGCGTGGTATGCAGCGACTGATAGCCGTTGGCTTTGGGGATCGCGATGTAATCCTTGAAGCGCCCCGGCAGCGGCTTGTAGAGATTGTGCACGGCGCCGAGTACGCGGTAGCAGGTGTCGACCTTGTCGACGACGATGCGAAAGGCGTACACGTCCATGATCTCGGTGAAGGCGCGACGCTTGCCGCGCATCTTCTTATAGATGCCATAGAGGTGCTTCTGGCGGCCGCTGACGTCGCCTTCGATACCATCGACCGCCAGGCAGTGAGCCAGCGACTGCTCGATCTTGGTGACCAGCTCCTTGCGGTTGCCGCGGGCGCGCTTGACCGCCTGGAAGATGCGCTCGGAGCGCATCGGGTACATCGCCTTGAAGCCCAGGTCCTCGAACTCTATACGCACGTTGTGCATACCCAGACGATTGGCGATGGGGGCGTAGATCTCCAGGGTTTCCTTGGCGATGCGTCGGCGTTTTTCGCCCGACAGCACTTCAAGGGTGCGCATGTTGTGCAGGCGGTCGGCGAGCTTGACCAGAATCACGCGGATGTCCCGCGCCATGGCCATGGCCATTTTCTGGAAGTTCTCTGCCTGCGCCTCGGCCTTGGTCTCGAAGTTCATCTGGGTCAGCTTGCTGACCCCGTCCACCAGTTCGGCTACGGTTTCGCCGAACTGCGCGCACAGCGCCTCTTTGGCGATACCAGTGTCTTCGATGACGTCATGCAGCATCGCCGCCATCAGGCTCTGATGGTCCATGTGCATGTCGGCGAGGATGTTGGCCACTGCCAGCGGATGCGTGACGTAGGCTTCGCCGCTACGGCGGCGTTGACCGTCGTGGGCTTGTTCGGCGTAGAAGTACGCTCGGCGGACCAGGTTGACCTGGTCCTTGCCGAGATAGGTCGACAAACGATCGGCGAGGTGGTCTATGCTCGGCAAGAGGAAGCCTCCCGTCGATGATCATGGACCTTCGCCTGGCTACGTCGACAGGGCATGGGCTTAGATAGCCTCGTTGGCCTCGTCTTCGAAGGCTGCGAAGAGCGGTTCTTCGTCGACGATTTCGGCTTCGGCGATCACGGCATAGTCGATCAGGCCGGCAGCGATTTCACGCAGCGCCATTACGGTAGGCTTGTCGTTTTCCCAGGCCAGCTTTGGCTCTTTGCCGCCGGTAGCCAGCTGACGGGCACGCTTGGTAGACAGCATGACCAGCTCAAAGCGGTTATCCACGTGTTCTAGGCAATCTTCAACGGTTACGCGGGCCATGGTCTTCCTCGTAGCAAATGCGGTATGCGCGCCGAATGGGCGAGCGGACTCGATAGTTTAAAAAATCACCAGCAAATAGGGAAGCTTTTGTTTTTGCTGGCTTCTGTAGCGAGGGGGCTTGCCCCCGATTGCGGTGTCAGGCATAGCGGTGATGCAGCACGATTTTCGGGGGCGAGCCCCCTCGCTACAGGATGGGGTCAGGCCAGCAGGCTTGCGAGCAGGGTGCTGAACCGCTGCTGCTGTGGCGTCTGCTGCAGGCGGTTGGCGCGGAAGATGGCTTTGAGGTCTTCCAGCGCCGTGGCGAAATCGTCGTTGATGACGAGGAAATCGTATTCCACGTAGTGGCTCATCTCGCTGACCGCTTCACGCATACGCCCTTCGATGATCTCGTCGCTGTCCTGGCCGCGGTTGGTCAGGCGCTGGCGCAGGGCTTGTTGCGACGGCGGCAGGATGAAGATCGAGCGCGCCTGAGGCATCAGGCGGCGGACTTGCTCGGCGCCCTGCCAGTCGATCTCGAGAATCAGATCGTGGCCTTCGTCGAGGGTCTGCTGCAGCGTGCTCTGGGAGGTGCCGTAGAGATTGCCGAAGACTTCCGCGTGTTCGAGGAAATCACCGTGCTCGATCAGGGCCAGGAAATCGGCGCGCTCGACGAAGTGGTAGTTGATGCCGTTTTCTTCGCCTGGACGCATCGTACGCGTGGTGTGCGACACCGACAGGCGAATGCTCGGCTGGGCGTCGATCAGGGCCTTGACCAGGCTGGTCTTGCCGGCGCCCGAGGGGGCCGAGATGATGTAGAGGGTGCCGGGGGTGTGGTTCATGTCAGGGATAACCTTACTCAATGTTCTGCACTTGTTCGCGCATCTGTTCGATGAGGACCTTAAGGTTCACCGCCGCTTGTGTGCTGCGCGGATCGAAGGCCTTGGACCCCAGGGTGTTGGCTTCGCGGTTGAGTTCCTGCATGAGGAAATCCAGGCGCCGACCCGCGGCGCCTCCAGCCTTGAGCACGCGCCGCACTTCGGTAACGTGGGTGCTCAGGCGGTCGAGCTCTTCGGCGACGTCGCTCTTTTGCGCCAGCAGGACCATTTCCTGCTCCAGGCGCTGCGGGTCGAGCTCGGCCTGCATGTCGGCGACGCGGTCGAGAATCTTCTGCCGCTGCGTGGCGAGCATCTGCGGCACCAGTTGGCGCATGGTCGCGACTTCGCTACTCATGGCGTCGAGGCGATCGTTGATCAGCCGGGCCAGGTCGCTGCCTTCGCGGTCGCGGCCAGCCTTGAGTTCGACCAGCGCGGCATCGAAGAGCGCCAGCGCCTCGGCGTTCAGGGCCTGCGGATCGACGGCATCGGCGACCAGCACGCCGGGCCAGGCCAATACTTCCAGCGGGTTGGTGGCCGCCGGCTGGTGAATCAGCGCGGCCACCGTCTCGGCGGCCTTGATCAGCTGCATGGCGCGCTCGCTGTCGACCTGCAGGGGTTTGCCAGCGGTCTCGTCAGCGAAGCGCAAGGTGCATTCGATCTTGCCGCGGGAAATGGCCTGACGCAGCGCGTCGCGCACGCCGCCTTCGAGATCGCGAAAGGCTTCGGGCAGACGCAGGTGCGGCTCGAGGTAGCGATGGTTGACCGAACGTATTTCCCAGCTCAGCGTGCCCTGGGCGCCGGCCCGTTCGACACGGGCGAAAGCGGTCATGCTGTGCACCATGGGAAGTACCTCGCGCAAGAGTGGAAGCCGAACGGCTGCAAAGGCGCAAGATTGTAGCGCACCCCGCGCCCGCCTCCCAATGTGCTGATGCAAATCAGTGCACGCCGCCGAGCGGAAACTGTCGTGTGTAGCGAGGGGGCTTGCCCCCGATCAATTGAACGGTAGGCCCGAGGAGGGGCTATGTGGTCATGGGGGGGGGCCCCTCGCCGCAGTTGTGTTGAGGGGCAGGCATCTTTAGCGGGCAGGGAAGAGCGTGAGCCCCTATAATGTGCGGCAGTTTTAATCCCAGTACAGGTATCCCAGATGAAACGTCCAAGTGGTCGCGCTGCCGATCAGCTGCGCTCGATCCGCATCACCCGCAACTACACCAAACACGCCGAGGGGTCTGTGCTGGTCGAGTTCGGTGATACCAAGGTCATCTGCACGGTCAGCGTCGAAAACGGCGTGCCGCGCTTCCTCAAGGGTCAAGGCCAGGGCTGGTTGACCGCCGAATACGGCATGCTGCCCCGCGCCACCGGCGAACGTAACCAGCGTGAAGCCAGCCGTGGCAAACAGGGCGGCCGGACGCTGGAGATCCAGCGCCTGATCGGTCGTTCGCTGCGAGCGGCGCTGGACATGAGCAAGCTGGGCGACGTCACTCTGTACGTCGACTGCGACGTCATCCAGGCCGACGGTGGTACCCGTACCGCGTCCATCACCGGCTCCATGGTGGCGTTGGTTGATGCCCTCAAGGTCATCAAGAAGCGCGGCGGGCTCAAGGGCGGCGATCCGCTCAAGCAGATGATTGCTGCCGTGTCGGTCGGCATGTACCAGGGTGAGCCAGTGCTCGACCTCGACTACCTGGAAGACTCGGCGGCAGAGACCGATCTCAACGTGGTCATGACCAGCACCGGTGGCTTCATCGAGGTGCAGGGCACCGCCGAAGGCGCGCCGTTCCAGCCTGAAGAGCTGAACGCGATGCTGGATCTGGCTCGTAAAGGCATGAACGAGATCTTCGAGCTGCAAAAGGCTGCACTGGCAGACTGACCAACCCTGTAGCGAGGGGGCTTGCCCCCGATAGGCCTGCACTGACACTGCTCGGTGATTCAGCAACGGCCTATCAGGGGCAAGCCCCTCGCTACAAGGCAGCCACAAAAAAACCGACGCATTTCAGGGCGTCGGTTTTTTTATGGGCGCAGCCATCAGATGGTCAGCGTCCAGTCGTAATCGACGATCAGCGGCGCATGCTGGGAGAAGCGCGGCTGGCGTGGGTGACGGGCGCTACGCACGAACCGGCGCAGGCCAGGGGTGAGGATCTGGTAATCGAAGCGCCAGCCGAGGTTGAGCATCTCGGCCTGCTCGCTGTCGGGCCACCAGCTGTACTGCTCACCTTCACGGCTGACTTCGCGCAGTGCGTCGACATAGCCCATGTTGCCGACCATTTCGTCCATCCATGCGCGTTCAGGCGCAAGGAAGCCGGGCGACTGTTGGCTGTCGCGCCAGTTCTTGACGTCGAGCTTCTGCTGCGAAACATACAGCGAGCCGCAATAGATGTATTCGCGGCGCTTGCGGCGCTGTTTGTCCAGATAACGACCGAAGTCGTCCATCAGCTTGAATTTCTGATTCAAGTCTTCATCGCCGTTTTGTCCGGACGGGAAGAGCAAAGTCGCAATACTGACCTTATCGAAATCTGCTTGCAGGTAACGGCCATAACGGTCGGCTGTTTCGAAGCCCAGGCCGTTGATGATCGCCTTCGGTTGCAGGCGCGAATAAAGTGCAACGCCCCCTTGGGCGGGTACTTCGGCATCGGCTGCGTACAGGAAGTAGCCATCCAGCTGATAGGCTGAATCGTCCAGTTCGAAGGCCGAGGCGCGAGTATCCTGCACGCAGATGACATCGGCATTCTGGGCTTGTAGCCAGCTGAGCAAACCACGCTCGACTGCCGCCTGAATGCCATTCACGTTCACACTGATTATCCGCATAAATGGCCCCATAAATCTCGTGCGTGTATGATACCCGAGCTCAACTTAATTAGCTAAATCCGTAGTGTCCGGGACTTTTAAATGCACGCCTATCAACGCGACTTCATTCGTTTTGCCATTGACCGCGGCGTGCTGCGCTTCGGCCAGTTCACCCTGAAATCAGGGCGCACCAGCCCTTATTTCTTTAACGCGGGGTTGTTCAACAGTGGTTCGGCGTTGGCGCAACTGGGGCGCTTTTATGCCGCAGCCATCGTCGAGAGCGGCATCCCGTTCGACGTGCTGTTCGGCCCGGCCTACAAAGGTATTCCGCTGGCGGCGACCACGGCGGTGGCGCTGGCCGAGCATCACGGCATCGACACGCCCTGGTGTTTCAACCGCAAGGAAGCCAAGGACCACGGCGAGGGCGGCAGCCTGGTCGGTGCTCCCCTGACCGGCAACGTGTTGATCATCGACGACGTGATCACCGCCGGCACCGCCATCCGTGAGGTCATGCAGATCATCCAGGGCGCCAATGCCAAGGCCTGCGGCGTGCTGATCGCGCTCAATCGCCAGGAGCGCGGTAACGGCGAGCTGTCCGCCATCCAGGAAGTCGAGCGCGATTTCGCTATCCCGGTGGTGAGCATCGTCTCGCTGAATCAGGTGCTCGAGTTCCTGGCCGACGACCCGCAACTCAAGCAGCACCTGCCGGCCGTCGAGGCTTATCGCGCCCAGTACGGTATCTGATCCGTGCCTGTGCCCCGCGCCTTGAGGGCTTTGCTGCTGCTCGCGCCCCTGGCGACTTCGTGCGCCTGGGCTGCGGACAAGCCGACTATCCAGCTGTACCGGTATGTCGACAGCCGCGGCGTCACCGTGCTCGACACCCAGGGAGTGCCGCCGGAGTACGTGGCCAAGGGTTACCAGGTTCTCAATCAGCAGGGGCGGGTCATCCAGACGGTCCCTCCGGCGCCCACGGCCGAGGAAATCAAACGCCAGGATGCGCTCAAGGCCCAGGCCGACGCCGACGCCCAGTTGCTGCATCTGTATCCGAGCCTGCAGGAGCTGGATCACGGCCACATGCGCGAGCAGAGCGAGCTGGATACCCGCCTGGCAGTCGCCAGGAACAGCCTCGACAGCCTGCAGTTGCAGCAGACCAGCCTGTTGGCTCAAGCCGCCGCCCAGCAGCGCGCCTCGCAGCCCGTGCAGGCGTCGATCGTCGAGCAGTTGAAGAGTATCGACAGCGAACGCGCCAGCCTGAATGCGCAGATGGTCAAGTATCAGCAGCAGAAGGTCGACAGCGACAAGCAGTACGCGGTCTACCGCGCGCGGTTGGTGCAGTTGCTGGGCCAATAAACTGTAGCGAGGGGGCTTGCCCCCGAAAATTTGACAGTCACTGAACAGGTGGCTGACACCACGAATCGGGGGCAAGCCCCCTCGCTACAGGGGGCGGCGATGAGGCTCAGAGCACCTGACGCTTGCGATTGCTGATCATGGTGCCGTTACCGATGTCGGTGAAGATCTCCAGCAGCACCGCATTCGGCACTCGGCCATCGATGATGTGCGCGCTGTTGACGCCGCCCTGCACCGCATCCAGAGCGCATTTGATCTTCGGCAGCATGCCGCCGTAGATAGTGCCATCGGCGATCAGGCCGTTGACCTGTTCGGTGGTCAGGCCGGTCAGCACCGTGCCTTCCTTGTCCATCAAGCCCGCGATGTTGGTCAGCAGCATCAGCTTTTCAGCCTTCAGCGCTTCGGCCACCTTGCCGGCCACCAGGTCGGCGTTGATGTTGTAGGACTCGCCTTCGGAGCCCACGCCGATGGGCGCGATCACCGGGATGAAATCGCCGGCCACCAGCATGTTCAGCAGATCGGTATTGACCCCGACCACTTCACCCACATGGCCGATATCGATGATTTCCGGCTTGGTCATCTCGGGCGTCTGCCGGCTCACGGTGAGCTTTTTCGCGCGGATCAGCTCGGCGTCCTTGCCGGTCAGGCCGATGGCGCTGCCGCCGTGGCGGTTGATCAGGTTGACGATGTCCTTGTTGACCTGACCGCCCAGGACCATTTCCACCACGTCCATGGTCTGCGCATCGGTCACGCGCATGCCGTCGATGAAGTGGCTCTCGATGGACAGGCGCTTGAGCAGATCGCCGATCTGCGGGCCGCCGCCGTGCACCACCACCGGGTTGATGCCGACCGCCTTCATCAGCACGATGTCGCGGGCGAAGCCGGTCTTGAGCTCTTCGCTCTCCATAGCGTTGCCGCCGTACTTGATCACCAGCGTCTTGCCGACGAAACGGCGGATGTAGGGCAGCGCTTCGGACAAAACCTTGGCGACATTGGTGGCGGCATCACGTTCGAGGGTCATGCGGGGCTCCAGGGGTCAGAAGGGGAGTATCAAGTCGGGTGCGACATGGTGCAGCTGCATGCGGAAGACGTCCTGGATGCGCTCGAGTTCAGCCTGATCTTCGGCCTCGAAGCGCAACACCAGCACGGGCGTGGTATTGGATGCACGCACCAGCCCCCAACCGCGAGGATAGTCGACCCGCACCCCGTCGAGGGTGGTCAGGTTGGCGTCGCCCCATTGCGCGTCGCGTTGCAGCGCATCAATGATGCTGAATTTACCCTCATCGGTCACATCGATGTTGATTTCAGGGGTGGAAATATCGTCCGGGAAGGCAGCGAACAGCGCCTCGGCAGTGGATTTCGCCTGACCGAGGATCTCCAGCAGGCGTGCAGCGGCGTAAAGGCCGTCGTCGAAGCCGAACCAGCGCTCCTTGAAGAAGATGTGTCCGCTCATTTCCCCGGCCAGCAGGGCACCGTTGAGTTTCATCTGCTTCTTGATCAACGAGTGTCCGGTTTTCCACATCACCGGGCGGCCGCCATGTTCCTTGATCAGCGGCGTCAGGCGGCGGGTGCATTTGACGTCGAAGATGATATCGGCGCCGGGGTTGCGCGACAGCACGTCCTTGGCGAACAGCATCAGCAGTCGGTCGGGATAGATGATAGTGCCGGCATTGGTGACCACGCCGACGCGGTCGCCATCGCCATCGAAGGCCAGGCCGACATCGGCACCGGTCTCGCGCACCTTGGCGATCAGGTCGGCGAGGTTCTCGGGCTTGCCCGGGTCCGGGTGGTGGTTGGGGAAGTGGCCGTCGACTTCGCAGAACAGCGGAATCACTTCGCAGCCCAGGGCCTCGATCAGCTGCGGGGCGATCACTGCGGCCGCGCCATTGCCGCAATCGACCACCACCTTGAGGCGCCGCGCGACGACGATGTCCTTGGCGATGGTCTCGAAGTAGCGCGGCAGGATGTCGACCTGAGTGACGCTGCCCTGGCCCTGAGGCAAGGCGTTGATGCGGATGCGCGTGTGCAGCGCGAGGATCTGATCGTTGGCCAGGGTGTCGCCGGCGATGACGATCTTGAAGCCGTTGTAGTCGGCCGGGTTGTGGCTGCCGGTGAGCATTACCGCCGATTTGCCTTCAAGCACGTTGGCCGCGTAATACAGCGCCGGCGTCGGTACCAGGCCGACATCGGTGACGTGGCAGCCGCTGTCGTGCAGGCCTTGAATCAGTTGCTGCACCAGCATCGGCCCGGACAGGCGCCCGTCGCGGCCGACGCAGACGTTGGCTTCGTCGAGCGCGAGGCTCTGGGCGCCGACCGCGCGGCCGATCCAGTAGGCGGTTTCGGCGGTCAGGTTTTTGCCCACCACGCCGCGGATGTCGTATGCCCGGAAGATGCTCAGGGGCAGGGCCGGCGGTAGCTCGCTGGCCGGGGCTGCGCCGCCCGGCGCTGGCTCTGGCTTTGGTTCGGGCTGATCGGGTTCGAGGATGTCGATGTCGAGAATGTCGCTGTCCTTGAAGGTTGGGTCGAGCCAGGCGGGCGCGGGGCTGTCCGGTAGTTCGGTGGGCTTCTTGCCCACGGGCGCGGGTTTGTCTCGTAACGAGAAGCGCGCCAGGCTCTGAGCCAGGCCGTTGAGCTCCGACAGGCTGAGGCTGAAGGATTTGACTGCCTTGCCGCCGGAGAGCTCTTGCAGCATCTGCGACAGCTGCCTGGCATCGGACTCGACTTGCGCACGCAGGCGCTTGCAGGTGAGGGTCAGGGCGGCCCACAGCGCGGCGATGGCGATCAGCAGGGCGATCCCTGCCACGCCGAGGGAGAGCCAGGGTGTCTGGTACTGGAAGCTAGGGCCTGGGGTGAACTCCAGCGTCCAATTGCGTGAGCCGCTGGCGATCGGGTAGCGGGTGCTCGAGCTGGCGATGCCGGTCTGGAACAAGACCTGTGCCGGCTCCTGGCCGAAACGCTGAGACAGGCGAAATTCGCCGGGCTGTCGCGGGTCATCGGGCTTGGGCAGGTCCTGGATCAGAGGGTCGAGCAGTTGTTGCAGGTCCACCGCGATCAGCAGCGTGCCCAGCACTTGCTGGCCGGCGACGGCGCGGATCGGGGCGACGCTGTAGACGATCCAGCGCTGGCCGACCCGGTGTGCCTCCAGCGGCGGCGCAGTGCCGACTTCGGCCTGGTTGAGCATGTCCAGCCCGGCGTAGTTCATGGGGGCGGGGCGATTATCATCGAGCTGAGCCTGCTTGCGCAGGTTGACCTGCACGTCCACGGCGCGCCCCCAGCTCATCAGCCGGGTTTCGGCGGCGCGCAGTGCGGTTTGGTCCTGGCGCTGCACTGCGTCGATCAGCGCGGCATCCTGGGCTGCAGTCGCTGTGCGGGTCTCGAGTTGCGCCGAGGTACGCTCGAAGCTGGCGGCCGCCGCGGCGGCTGCGGTGCGAGAGATCGCGTCCAGATAGGTTTGCGAAGGTTGCTCGGACCGGCTGGCCCAGGCCAGCGCCGCCGCCACCAACAGGCCGGCGATGCCCAGCAACAGGGCCGGGCGTACCAGGTCAAAGGGGGTCTTGGCGGCCTTGGCCTGACTGTCGTCAGGCGCGGCTATCGGTGATTTGGCGCTGCGCGTGAAGCCTTTCACATAACATCTCCGCAAAAATCGACCTGGGGCGCTGCTGGTGCGTAGTGGCCTTGGCTCAGTGGCTTCCCGAGTGCCCGAACCCACCGGCGCCACGCTGGCTTTCGTCAAAGGTCTCGACCAGCTCGAAGTGCGCCTGCACCACCGGGACCAGCACCAGTTGGGCGATGCGTTCGCCTACGGCGATATTGAACGTCGTTTGCCCGCGGTTCCAGCACGAGACCATCAGCTCGCCCTGGTAGTCGGAGTCGATCAGGCCCACGAGGTTGCCCAGCACGATGCCATGTTTGTGGCCCAGGCCGGAGCGCGGCAGGATCAGCGCCGCCAGCCCGGGGTCGCCGATGTACACCGACAGCCCGGTCGGGATGAGCAGGGTCTGGCCCGGCTCCAGCACGGTGTCCTGCTTGAGCATGGCGCGCAGGTCGAGGCCGGCGGAGCCAGGCGTGGCGTACTGCGGCAGCGGGAATTCGCTGCCGATGCGTGGATCGAGAATCTTGGCTTGCAGAGCGTGCATGGGGTTAAACCTGATGAATACGGACGGCGATGAAAGCGACCAGTTGGCGGGCGATCTTGCCCTTGCTGGTTTGGGCGAACAGTGTTTCGTGAAGCTGGCGATCGATCACGCTGCAGGCGTTTTCTTCGCTGTTGAAGCCGATGCTGGGATTGGCCACGTCATTGGCGACGATCAGGTCGAGGTTCTTGTCCTTGAGCTTGCGTGCAGCATAGTCGAGCAGGTGTTCGGTCTCGGCGGCGAAGCCGACGCTGAACGGGCGATCGGGGCGTGTGGCGATGGTGGCGAGGATATCCGGGTTGCGGACCATCTGCAGCAGCAGGCCATCGCCCTTGGTCGGGTCTTTCTTGAGCTTTTGCGGGGCGACCACTTCCGGGCGGTAGTCGGCGACGGCGGCAGACGCGATGAAAATGTCACAAGGCATGGCCGCTTCGCAGGCCGCGAGCATGTCGCGGGCGCTGACCACGTCGATGCGCGACACCCGATCCGGCGTCGGCAGGTGCACTGGCCCGGTGATCAGCGTGACCTTGGCGCCGGCCTCGACGGCGGCCTCGGCGAGGGCGAAGCCCATCTTGCCGGAGCTGTGGTTGGTGATGTAGCGCACCGGGTCGATGTTTTCCTGAGTTGGCCCGGCGGTGATCACCACATGCTTGCCGGTCAGCGACTGGCGCTGGAAGCATTCGGCGGCGCACAGCGCCAGCTCGGTAGGTTCGAGCATGCGGCCCAGGCCGATATCGCCGCACGCCTGACTGCCGGCCGCGGGGCCGAACACCTTGAACTCGCGGCTCTGCAGCAGCTGCAGGTTGGCCTGGGTGGCCGGATCGCGCCACATGGCCTGGTTCATCGCTGGCGCCAAGGCCACGGTGGCGTCGGTAGCCAACACCAGAGTGGTCAGCAGGTCGTCGCCCATGCCTTGAGCCAGGCGCGCGATCAGGTCGGCGGTGGCGGGGGCGATGAGGATCAGGTCGGCCCATTTGGCCAGCTCGATATGGCCCATGGCGGCCTCGGCGGCCGGGTCGAGGAGGTCCAGATGCACGGGGTGGCCGGACAGCGCCTGGAGCGTCAGCGGGGTAATGAACTCGGCGCCGCCGCGGGTCATGACCACGCGCACTTCGGCGCCGTGCTCAAGGAGACGCCGCACCAGCTCGGCGCTCTTGTAGGCCGCGATGCCGCCGCCAACCCCGAGAACGATGCGTTTGCGATACAGCCGCTGCATAGGCCTGCCTTTTGATCCAGAAATGACGCGACGGCGACGACGCCTCCCCAGGCCGGATCGCCGCGCAAAAAAGTTGCGCTAAGATATCACAGCGCCCGTCAGGGAACAGCGGCGCTCGACGACACAAGCACACTCACACAAGGAACGTGACATGAGTATCAAAGACTGGCCTGCGACCGAGCGTCCGCGGGAAAAACTCTTGGCGATGGGCTCGGCGGCGCTGTCGGATGCCGAATTGCTGGCGATCTTCCTGCGTACCGGCGTCACCGGCAAAAGCGCCGTCGACCTCGCGCGTCATCTACTCAATCAATTTGGCGGTCTGCGCGCGCTGCTCTCGGCCGATCGCGAGCATTTCAGCGAGGCCCTGGGGCTGGGGCCGGCCAAATACGCGCAGTTGCAGGCGGTGCTGGAAATGGGCCGCCGTCACCTGGCTGAAGACCTGATCCGCGAGTCGGCGCTGGAGGGGCCCAGGGCGGTCCGCGAATACCTCAAGTCGATGTTGCGCGACGAGCCCCATGAAGTGTTCGGTTGTCTGTTTCTGGACAGCAAGCACAAGGTGCTGGTGTTCGAAAAGCTCTTCACCGGCTCCATCAACAGCGCCAGCGTGTACCCGCGCCAGGTGGTCAAGCGCGCCTTGGCCAACAATGCGGCAGCGGTGATCCTGTGCCACAACCATCCTTCCGGCGTCACCCGCCCCAGCCAGGCCGATCGCGAACTGACTCATCGTTTGAAGCAGGCGCTGGGGCTGATCGAGGTGCAGGTGCTGGATCACATCATCATTGGTGAGGGCGAGCCGTTGTCGATGGTCGAGTACGGCTGGATGTAGGGACATGCCCCGTTCACGGGTAGAGCCCACGCCCCTGGCGACACCTGGGGAAGCGGGTTCTGCCCGCGAAGGGGGCAGCCGAGATTCAGCCGATCCCGCTACGGGCCGACGCTGACCTTGGCGAAGTCCTGACGCCCGAACGGGCTGGGGCTGTAGCCCTTGACGTCGGTGCGGGTCAGTACGGTCGCGCTCGGGTG
Organism: Pseudomonas sp. GW821-FHT01A09; assembly: GCF_058986725.1. Classification (NCBI taxonomy): domain Bacteria; kingdom Pseudomonadati; phylum Pseudomonadota; class Gammaproteobacteria; order Pseudomonadales; family Pseudomonadaceae; genus Pseudomonas; species Pseudomonas sp. GW821-FHT01A09. The sequence goes on along the minus strand of NZ_JBYSWB010000008.1, from coordinate 163,777 downwards.
CGCCAAGGGTACCCACAGGGCCTGCTGCTGGATCTGCGCCTGGGCCTGGTGATACAGCTTGCTGCGCTTGGCTTGATCGCTGGCAGCCTTGCCGTCGGTGATCAGGGCGTCCAGCGTCTTGTCGCAATAGCGTGCGAAGTTGGTCCCGGATTGCACCGCCGCACAGGAAAACTGCGGGGTCAGGAAGTTGTCCGGGTCGCCATTGTCGCCGGCCCAGCCCATGAACAGCAGATCGTGCTCGCCGGCCTTGGCGCGGCCGATCAGTTCACCCCATTCGATCACGCGGATCTCGGCCTTGACGCCGATCTTGGCCAGGTCGGCCTGGAGCATCTGCGCGCCCAGGCTAGGGTTGGGGTTGAGCAGGCTGCCGGACGGACGCGTCCAGATGGTGGTCTTGAAGCCGTCCTTGAAGCCGGCCTTGGCCAGCAGTTCGCGAGCCTTGGCGGGGTCGTAGGCGTAGCCCGGCAGGTCCTTGGCGTAGCTCCAGGTATTAGGCGGATACGGGCCGTTGGCCGGTTGCGCGCTGCCTTCGAACACGGCCTTGAGGTAGCTGGCCTTGTCGAAGGCGAGGTTGATGGCCTGACGCACTTCGGGCTTGTCCAGCGGCGGGTGCTGGCTGTTGATGGCGACGAAGGCGGTCATGAAGGCGTCGGTCTTGAGCGCCTTGAGCTTGCTGTCATCCGCCGCTGCGACCACGTCCATCGGCTTGGGCGACAAGGCGATCTGGCATTCGCCGGCCTTGAGTTTCTGCAGGCGCACGTTGGCGTCCGGGGTGATGGCGTAGATCAGCGGATCGACGCTGGGCTTGCCCTGGAAGTAATCCGGGTTGGCCTTGTAGCGCACCACTGCGTCTTTCTGGAAGCGCACGAACACGAACGGGCCGGTGCCGATGGGCTGGCTGTTGAGCTGGTCGGTCTTGCCGGCCTTGAGCAACTGGTCGGCGTATTCGGCCGAGTAGATCGACGCGAAGCCCATGGTCAGGGTCGCGAGGAAGGTCGAGTCCGGGTGATTGAGGGTGAAGCGCACGGTCAGCGGATCCGGTGCATCGATCTGCTTGATCAGGCTGGGCAGCTGCATGGACTGCGCGTGAGGGAAACCGCTCTTGTTGACCTTGTGCCATGGGTTGGCGGGGTCGAGCATGCGCTGGAAGCTGAACAGCACATCCTCGGCGCTGAGTTCGCGGCTGGGCTTGAACCAGGGGGTGGTGTGGAACTTGACGCCCGGGTGCAGCTTGAAGGTATAGGTCAGGCCGTCCGCAGACACTTGCCAGCTATCCGCCAGGCTGGGGACGACCTTGCCGGCCGTCGCGTCGTAGCCCACCAGGCTGTTCATCAGCACATCGGCGGAAGCATTGGTGGTGGTCAGCGAGTTATACTGGACGACGTCGAAGCCCTCGGGGCTGGCCTCGGTGCACACGCTCAACGGCGCGGCCTGAGCCAGAACGGGGGCGCACAGCGAAGCAAACAGCAGTGGCAGCAGCGCAAGACGCATGGATTCATTCCTTTGGCGGTTTGAGGAACCATCTGCTCGGGCAGTCTGGAAACGGCTACCCTAGTGCGCTGCGCAGCAATTGGCTATGCAAATTTGCAGATTTGCGCGACGAGCGGTCTTTGCCGTGCAGGCCCGCCAGCCAGTGCTGATCCGGGTTTGTGCGCCAGATGAATTTGGGGATTACAGGGATTACTGTTGTTGCACCCAAGTCTTTCTGGTATAAAGCAGCGCTCTTTTCTAGGGCCCGGTTCGTCTGCCTTCAAGGCGGGGCTGATAAGACCCTGAAGAAACACGGCGCCTGGCGCCATGATTGAGAGATTAAGCGGCCAACCCATGCCGGGTTGGGCATGTGGTTTTAGAGGGCTGAGGCATGTCGAGAGTCTGTCAAGTTACCGGTAAGGGTCCGGTAACTGGGAATAACATTTCCCACGCAAACAACAAAACCCGTCGTCGTTTCCTGCCGAACCTGCAGCATCATCGCTTTTGGGTCGAGTCCGAGAAGCGTTTCGTGCGTCTGCGCGTATCCGCCAAAGGCATGCGTATCATCGACAAGCGCGGCATTGATGTCGTTCTGGTCGAAATCCGCGCTGCTGGCGCCAAGGTCTAAGGAGCAAAATCATGCGTGAATTGATTCGTTTGATCTCTTCTGCCGGTACTGGTCACTTCTACACTACCGACAAGAACAAGCGTACTACTCCGGACAAAATCGAGATCAAGAAATTTGATCCGGTTGCCCGTAAGCACGTGATCTACAAGGAAGGCAAAATCAAGTAATTGATTTTGGCTTGCAAAAAAAGGCCCGTATCTCGCGATACGGGCCTTTTTTATGGCGTGTCGATCAACCGAATTGGATGCGCAGGATCACCTGCTCCTCTTCGACGACCAGGTTGATACGCTGTAGGCGCCGGTCTTTGGTGCATATATGGCCAGGGCCATAGCCGCGGGTCGGACGCAAGGTTCGAGCCTCGACGTCCGCGCGGACGGCTTCGGTGTAGGGCTGGCCGATCACATCGCTGATCATCTTGAGGATTTCTTCGTCGGTGTAGTGCGGCGTAATAGTGATGCTCATGGGATGCCTCCTGGCAAAGAGTCGATGGTGTCCGGCTGGACACCGACGCAATCCTGAACTTCGCCTGCTGCCCGCACGCATTAGATATTCACCGCGCCAGCGTTACCTCTGCTCGAACACCACGTAGATCTTGCGGCATGCCTCCAGCACCTCCCAGGTGCCGCGAAAGCCTGCCGGAATCACGAAGCGATCGCCGGCCCGTACGGTCTTGGCCTGGCCGTCGAGGTCGCGAAGCACGGAGACGCCCTGAACGATTTCGCAATACTCGTGCTCGGTATAGTTGACCGACCACTGGCCCAGCGCGCCTTCCCACACGCCCGCGCCGAATTGCCCGCAGGGGCTGTTGTAGTGTTCGTACACCGCCTGCTCGGGCTGGCCCTTGAGGACTTTTTCCGCAGCCGGGCTATAGCGCTGGGCGGGTGGGGTGTTGATGCCGAAATCGACGATCTGCTCGATGCTCATCGCAGGCGCTCCGTGTCTGATGGGGTGGATTGTTTGATAAAACGCACATGGCCGGGGCTTTGACCCTGATCTGTCAAATATATTGAAAATGCCGGTGCCGGTGGTTTAGGGTGGCTGACGCTGTGGGAGCGATCAAGGCCTGCGGCCCTTTCAATCATCCGTACGCCGCGTGGCGCTCGGGCTTGATGTCCACCCTCGAAGGAGATTCGTAATGACCACCCTGACACGCGCTGACTGGGAGCAAAAGGCCCAGCAGCTGAAAATCGAAGGTCGCGCGTTCATCAACGGCCAGTACACCGACGCGGTGTCCAAGGCGACCTTCGAGTGCATCAGCCCGATCGACGGCCGATTGCTGACCACCGTCGCCAGCACCGATGCGGCGGACGCCGAGCTGGCCGTGGCCAATGCCCGCGCCACCTTTGCCGCCGGGAGCTGGTCGCGCCTTGCGCCGGCCAAGCGCAAGACCGTCATGATTCGCTTCGCCGACTTGCTCAAGCAGCACGCCGAAGAGCTGGCCCTGCTCGAAACCCTGGACATGGGCAAGCCGATCAGCGACTCGTTCGGCATCGACATCCCCGGCGCCGCCAATGCGCTGCGCTGGAGCGGCGAAGCCATCGACAAGATCTATGACGAGGTGGCCGCCACGCCCCACGACCAGTTGGGCCTGGTGACGCGCGAGCCGGTCGGCGTGGTGGCGGCCATCGTGCCGTGGAACTTCCCGCTGATGATGGCCTGCTGGAAGCTCGGCCCGGCGTTGTCCACCGGTAACTCGGTGATCCTCAAGCCGTCGGAAAAATCCCCGCTCACCGCCATTCGCATCGCTGCGCTGGCAGTGGAGGCCGGCATCCCCGCGGGCGTCCTCAACGTGCTGCCAGGCTACGGCCACACCGTCGGCAAGGCCCTGGCGCTGCACATGGATGTCGACACCGTGGTGTTCACCGGCTCGACCAGGATCGCCCGGCAACTGATGGTCTACGCCGGCGAGTCGAACATGAAGCGCGTGTGGCTGGAAGCCGGCGGCAAGAGTCCGAACATCGTTTTCGCCGACGCGCCGGACCTGCAAGCTGCCGCTGAATCGGCCGCCAGCGCCATCGCCTTCAATCAGGGCGAAGTCTGCACCGCCGGTTCACGCCTGCTGGTGGAGCGCTCGATCAAGGACAGATTCCTGCCACTGGTGATCGAAGCCCTCAAGGGCTGGGTGCCGGGCAACCCGCTGGATCCGGCCACCAATGTCGGCGCGCTGGTGGACACCCAACAGATGAACACCGTGCTGTCTTACATCGAAGCCGGTCACAGCGATGGCGCCAAGCTGGTCGCGGGCGGCAAGCGCACCTTGCAGGAGTCGGGCGGCACCTATGTCGAGCCGACGATCTTCGACGGCGTGACCAACGCCATGCGCATCGCCCAGGAAGAGATCTTCGGACCGGTGCTGTCGGTGATTACTTTCGACAGCGACGAAGAAGCCATCGCCATCGCCAACGACACCCAATATGGGCTGGCCGCCGCAGTGTGGACGGCCAACATTTCCCGCGCGCACCTGACCGCCAAGGCGCTGCGTGCCGGCAGTGTGTGGGTCAACCAGTACGACGGCGGCGACATGACCGCGCCATTCGGTGGCTTCAAGCAGTCGGGCAACGGGCGTGACAAGTCGCTGCATGCCTTCGACAAATACACCGAGCTGAAATCGACCTGGATCAAGTTGTAGGCATCACGACATCCCCTGTGGGCGCGGGCCGAGCCAACGCGCACGGGGGCAGGGACGATTCGCTTTCTGGAGCGTTACCAATGCGTTGGGGCACCTATTTCGCCGTCCTCGCGTCCGTCCTCAGTGTGGGGCTGGCGCTGGGGGTCAGCATGCCGTTGGTGTCGTTGCGCCTCGAGGCCTGGGGCTATGGCGCCTTCGCGATCGGCGTGATGGCGGCGATGCCGGCGATCGGCGTGCTGATGGGCGCCGGCATGGCCAGTCGGTTCGCCTCCAGGCTGGGCACCGCGCGGTTGATGCGCTGGTGCCTGTGGAGCGGCGCGCTGTCGGTGGGTTTGCTGGCGCTGCTGCCCAGCTACGCCCTGTGGGTGGTCCTGCGGCTGCTGATCGGCAGCGTCCTCACCATCGTCTTCATCCTCGGTGAAAGCTGGATCAATCAACTGGTGGTCGAGCAGTGGCGTGGCCGGCTGGTGGCGCTGTATGGCAGCAGTTACGCCCTGAGTCAGCTGTGCGGGCCGTTGCTGCTAGGGGCGTTGGGCACGGATCGGGATTATGGCTTCTGGGTCGGCGCTGGTTTGCTGGTCGCGGCGCCCTTGCTGCTACTGGGCCGCGACGGTGCACCCAGCGCACAGTCGGCGCGGGTCACGTTTCGCGATCTGGGCGGCTTTTGCCGGCGCCTGCCGGTGATCGCCTGGGCCATTGCGCTGTTCGCCAGTTTCGAGGCGCTGATCCTGACGCTGCTGCCGGTGTACTGCCTCCAGCAGGGCTATTCAGCCTCTATCGCCTTGTACATGGTGAGTGCCGTGGTGGTGGGCGATGCGCTGTTGCAGTTGCCGATTGGTGCCTTGGCCGATCGCATGTCACGCCGCACGCTGTTCGCCGGTTGCGCGCTGACGTTGATGTTGTCGAGCCTGGCGGTACCGGTGCTGATTCACTCGGTGCTGATCTGGCCGCTGTGGGTGCTGTTCGGGGCCAGTGCCGGCGGGTTGTTCACCTTGTCACTGGTGCTGATCGGCGAGCGCTATCGCGACAACGAGCTGGTGCGGGCCAACGCCCATGTCGCGCAGTTGTGGGGCGTCGGCTGCCTGATCGGGCCGCTGGCGGCGGGCGCCGGCAGCCAGTGGGTCAGTGGGCATGCCTTGCCGTTGCTGATGGCCGCTGGCGCGTCAGGCTTGGTGATGCTGGCGCGGCGTAAGGGAGCATTGCAGTTACCGGCTTGATGGAATGGCCTGTCAAAGCATCCGCTCCAGCCCGACGGATTTCGCGAACCAGGCGTTGAAGCGCCGCCACCAGTCTCCTGGTTCGGTCTTGAGCGTGTGCATTTGCTGGTGATCTTCGGTGACCCAGACCATCTGCTCGTCCTGCAGCTTGACGTGATAGCTCAGCGCCGGTGACATGCCCTGCAAGGCGAGCTTGCGCACGTGCTCGGCCAGTTCGGGGCTGTCGACCATCACCCCCACTTCGGTATTCCACAGCACCGAGCGCGGATCGAAATTGAACGAGCCGATGAACGTCATACGCCGATCGAGGATCATCGCCTTACTGTGCAGGCTCGATTCCGAACCGCTGCGGTAACGCACCCGGCCATCGTCACCCGGTTGGCGGCGCAACTCATACAAGTGCACGCCATGCTCCAGCAGCGCCTTGCGATAGGGCGCATAGCCGCCGTGGACAGCCGGTACGTCGGTGGCCTCCAGGGCGTTGGTCAGCAGGCTGACATCGACCCCGGAGTCGGCCATGCCAGTGAGGAACACCAGGCCCGGCTGCGCGGGCACGAAATAAGCGGAAATCAGGATCAGCTCATGCTTGACGCTTTCGAGCTGCGGCAGCAATTGCGTGGTCAGCAGCAGATGCGGGTCCGGCTCCTGAGACAGCACCTTGCTTGGCGCATCCCACATGACCTGACTGGGCGCCCAGATCATCTCCTGACGCCACACGCTCATCTGCGGCCTGACCTGGTAGCTCACCAACTGGTCATACAGCGCACGGTTGGCCTCGCGGGACTTGACCAACGCGGCATCCAGGCGCTTGCGCGCCTGACTCAGGTCCTTGCGGGTCAGGCGTCCGTACAGCTCGCCGATCGGCCGGCTTAGCGAGCTGTTCCAGTACTGGTCGAAGCTGTAGCCCAGTTGCCGGGCCACCGGGCCGGCGCCGAGCAGGTCGATGTCGGTGAAATTCAGGTTGGGCTCGGCATCGAAGTATTCGTCGCCCAGGTTGCGGCCGCCAACGATGGCCATGGCGTCGTCCGCCAGCCACAGCTTGTTGTGCATGCGCCGATGCTGCTGCGACAGGTTCATCAGCCGCCCCAGGGCCCGCGTAGTGCCGGTCATGCGCCCCAGATGCAGCGGGTTGAACAGGCGGATATGGATATTCGGGTGGGCGGCGAGGGTGGCGATGAACTCGTCGATGCCGTCGCTGGTGGTGTCGTCCAGCAGGATGCGCACGCGCACGCCACGGTCGGCGGCCTTGAGCAGCTCCTCGATCAGCAGGCGGGTGCTGAGGCCGTCGTGGACGATGTAGTACTGCAGGTCGAGGCTGGTCTGGGCGTTGCGGATCAGCTCGGCGCGGGCACGAAAGGCCTCACCGCTGTTGGGCAGCAGGCGGAAGCCGGACTGATCCGGATGCGCCTGGGCATCGGCCAGCACCGAGCGGCCGAAGCTGGAGGTCTCCGGGCGCAGCATCTCGCTGTACGTGTGCGGGTTCGGGATGCTGCTGCAGCCGGCGAGACCAAGTGCCAGACATGCCAGCAAGAGCGCGAACCATGGGGTTTTCAAACGTTGTGATCCTTGACCGAGGGACTGGCGTGCCTGTCTGACCGGGGCTGGCCACGAAAGTTGTACCACGGCCGTCATCTTTGCGCGGCGGATCATGCGCTGCTCGCGTTCATTTCGGCCAGCAGCCGGCCCGCTTCGGCGCCCACGGTCTTTACTGCGGCTTCGATACGGGCGTCGGGGCGCGAGGCGAAATTCATGCGCAGGCAGTTGCGGTACTTGCCAGAGGCCGAAAAGATGCTGCCCACGGCGATCTGCACATTCTGCTCGATCAGGTCGCGATTGAGCTTGAGGGTGTCGAAGTGTTCAGGCAGCTCGATCCACAGCATGAAGCCGCCCTGGGGACGGCTGACCCGGGTGCCGGCCGGGAACGCCTGCATGACCCAATCGATCATGATGTCGCGGTTGCGCTGGTATTGGCTGCGCATGCGCCGCAGGTGCGGCTCGTAATGGCCGCCGGCGATGAAGTCGGCGATGGCCAGCTGCGGCTGGGTGGCGGTGCTGCCGGTGCCGATGTACTTCATGTGCAGCACGCGCTCCAGGTAGCGCCCGGGGGCGACCCAGCCGATGCGCAGCCCCGGGGCCAGGGATTTGGAGAACGAGCTGCACAGCAGCACGCGGCCGTCTTCGTCGAAGGACTTGATGGTGCGCGGACGCGGATAGCTGAATGCCAGGTCGCCATACACATCGTCCTCGATGATCGCCACGTCGAAGCGCTGCGCCAGGGTCAGCAGGGCGCGCTTGCGGGCTTCGGGCATCACGTAGCCGAACGGGTTGTTGCAGTTGGGCGTGAGCTGTATGGCCTTGATCGGCCATTGCTCCAGCGCCAGCTCCAAGGCTTCGAGGCTGATGCCGGTGATCGGGTCGGTGGGGATTTCCAGCGCCTTCATGCCCAGGCCCTTGAGCGTCTGCATGGCGCCGAAGAAGCTCGGCGAATCCACCGCGACGATATCGCCCGGGTCGCAGACGGCGCGGATGCTGCTCGACAGCGCTTCGTGGCAGCCGGTGGTGATCACCAGGTCGTTGGCGCTGATGCGGCAACCGGAGTCCACCAGCAGGCGCGCCACCTGATCGCGTAGCGCCTGGGTGCCGTAGATGGTGTCGTAATACAGGCCGGGCATGTCCTGGTCGCGGCTCAGTTGCGCGAGCGCACGCATCAGTGGCTTGAGCGTAGGGCTGGTGATGTCGGGCATGCCGCGGCCCAGCTGCACTACATCCTGGCGTGGCACGGCGCGCATCAGTTCGACCACTTGATCCCACTGCGAGATATCCACCGGGCGCTGCATCGGCCGGCCGGTGGCAGGCAAGGCGGGCAGGCTGCGGGTCTGGGTGACGAAGTAGCCGGACTTGGGCCGCGGCGCCGCCAGGCCGCTGTCTTCCAGCACCCGATAAGCCTGCTGCACGGTGCTCAGGCTGACGCCGTGTTCGACACTCAGCGCGCGCACTGACGGCAGGCGATCGCCGGGGCGATAGAGGCCCTGCTCGATGCGCGCGCCCAGCAGTTCGGCGAGGTTGACATAAAGTGTCATGTCGGCTCCTAGAATTTTTACGAAGACCAGTACAGATGCGGCAGTAATCGGCCATTCAGGGAAAAATATGGCCGTTCTGTATGGTTGTAAATAGATATTTCTGGGTCTGTAATGAAAATTCGCTAGGCGCCATGCTTCTTCCTACGGCACTACCACCCAGGAGGAAGGAAAAATGAGCGGCTTCAGCGATGTGCGCCTCGTACTCACGAGCCAGGAATTACAGGCAGCGCAGCACGGCGTGCGCGTCAAGAACGCCGCGCGCCCGGAAGGATTCAGCCGTTTGCAGTGGTTCATGCACTGCTACCGTACCCGCCGGCAATTGAGCGGGCTGACAGCAGAACAGTTGCACGATATCGGCCTGTCGACCGAGCAGGCGCGGACAGAGGCGATGAAGTCGTTCTGGCAGCGGTGATGGTGCGCTTGATCAAAGCTGAGATGGGTGTTGCTGTGCCGGCCTCTTCGCGGGCAAGCCCTGCTCCCACAGGTGTACGACTCTAGATCAGTGTGGGAGATGGGTGTGGCTGTGCCGGGCTCTTCGCGGGCGAGCCTTGCTCCCACAGGTGTGCGACTCTAGATCAGTGTGGGAGCAAGGCTTGCCCGCGAACTGGCCGGTTGTGGCTGTGCAGAAATTGGAGAGTGCAACCGAGCTTCAGCCCAGCTCCTTGAACCGATGCCACAGCATTCCCAGCGCCAGCAGCGGCGAGCGCAGGTACTTGCCGCCGGGGAAGGTCATGTGCGGCACCTTGGCGAACAGGTCGAAACGCTCGCTGGCCTGGCCACTGATGGCTTCGGCCAGCAAGCGCCCGGCCAGGTGCGTGGCGTTGAGGCCGTGGCCGGAATAGGCCTGGGCATAGAACACATTGGGGTGGCTGGCCAGTCGGCCGATCTGCGGCAAGCGGTTGGCGCCGATGCCGATCATCCCGCCCCACTGGTAGTCGATCTTCACCTCGGCGAGCTGCGGGAAGACGTTGAGCATCTTCGGCCGCATATAGGCGGCGATGTCCTTGGGGTCGCGTCCGGAGTAATGGCAGGCACCGCCGAACAGCAGGCGGCGATCGGCCGACAAGCGATAGTAATCCACGGTCACCCGTTGATCGCACACGGCGAAATTCTGCGGCAGCAGTTGCCGCGCGGTCGCTTCATCCAGCGGCTCGGTGGCGATGATATAGCTGCCAGCGGGCAGCACCTTGCCGCTCAGCTCCGGGTTGAGCCCATTGAGGTAAGCGTTGCAGCCCAGCACCAGGGTATTGGCAGTCACGCTGCCTTGGGCGGTATGCACCTTCACCTGCGGGCCGTAGTCGATGCGCGTCACCAAGGAGTTTTCGAACAGCTTCACCCCCAGGCGCTGGGCGACCGCCGCTTCGCCCAGGGCCAGGTTCAAGGGGTGCAGGTGCCCGGAGCCCATGTCGATCATGCCGCCGACATACTGGTTGGAGCCGACCACCGTGTGTACCTGGTCGGCCTCGAGAATCCGCAGGTCGTGGCTGTAGCCCAGGCTCTTGAGCGCCACCGCCTCTTCCTTGAGGTGCTCCAGATCGCGAGCCTTGTTGGCGAGGTCGCAATAGCCCCAGGTCAGGTCGCACTGGATGTCGTATTTGCTGATGCGCTGGCGGACGATTTCTACCGCTTCGAGGCCCATCAGGGTCATGGCGCGCACGCCCTCGCTGCCGACCACCGATTTGAATTGCTCCAGGCCGTGACCGACGCCACGGATCAACTGCCCGCCGTTGCGGCCACTGGCGCCCCAACCGATCCGCCGCGCCTCGAGCAACACCACCGAGAGCCCGCGCTCGGCCAGTTCGATCGCCGTGTTGAGCCCGGAGAAGCCGCCGCCGACCACGCACACATCCGCGACCAACTGCTCTTGCAGCGCGGGATGATCCGGCTGCGCCGCACTGCTGGCGGCATAGTAGGAAGCGGTATGCGCGGGGCGTTGGTCCGTGTGCGAGACTGGGGCATTCATGTGCAGGGTCCTGGAAAACGATGTTCGCTAAATTTGACGGCAGCATAGGCTCGGCGATGATCGGCAAGCAACTCGTGGCCTGAGCGTGCAAAATAGCCCACTCGATACAGCGGTATGCACGTCATGAGTTGCAATCTCCACAAGATCCGCTTTTTGCGCGAACAGATCCCCAGCTTCGAATGCGTTCCCGGTTGCCACGATTGTTGCGGCCCGGTGACCACTTCCGCCGAGGAAATGGCCCGCCTGCCGCGCAAGACCGCCGCCGAGCAGGACGCCGCGCTGGAGCGTCTCGACTGCGTGCACTTGGGGCCTCAAGGCTGCACCGTCTACGACGAGCGGCCGCTGATCTGCCGCCTGTTCGGCACCACCCCGAGCCTGCCGTGCCCCCGCGGCCGCGGCCCCGACGAGCCGACCGATGCACATGCCGAGGCGTTGATTCATCGGTTGATTGCCACCACCCGCCAAGTGCTGGTCTGACCCTGTAGCGAGGGGGCTTGCCCCCGAAAAATGCGCCTGCCTCAATAGCGCGCCTGACCCACCCTGGTCGGCGGCAAGCCCCCTGGCAGTTCTCGTCCGATCAATCCGGAATCGGCAGGTTCAGGCTCTCCTTCACCTCTTCCATGACGATGTAGCTCTTGGATTCGCGCACATGGGGCAGCTTGAGCAGGATATCCCCGAGCAACTTGCGGTACGACGCCATCTCGGAAATCCGCGCCTTGACCAGATAGTCGAAGTCGCCTGATACCAGGTGGCACTCCAGCACGTGGGGCAATTTCAGCACCGCCCGGCGAAATTCTTCGAAAGTGTCACCGGATTTGTAGTCGAGGCTGATCTCGACGAACACCAATAGGCTACCCTTCAAATGTTGCGGGTTGAGCCGGGCGTAGTAGCCCATGATGATGCCTTCGCGCTCCAGGCGGCGAACCCGCTCGGTGCATGGCGTGGTCGAGAGGCCGACCTTCTCCCCTAACTCGGTGAACGACAAACGCCCATCGGCCTGAAGCAAGCGCAGAATATTGCGGTCGATCTTGTCCAGTTCACGCTTGCTCTGATGCTGGGTTCGCATAGGTCGATACCCCTCCGTAAAAGCGGTTTTTGCCGAGAATCCTCGCCAAATATAGCCGCGTATATAGTGAAATGCACTGGCTGTACCTTTTTATACTGCCCACATCTTCGCTTAATACAACTTACGTCAGCGGATTTCCGCGTTGAGGGATTGAACATGCGAGTTCTGGTGCTTGGCAGCGGTGTGATCGGTACCGTCACTGCCTACTATCTGGCCCGTGAAGGCTTCGACGTGGTGGTGGTGGATCGCCAGCCTGCGGTTGCCATGGAAACCAGTTTCGCCAACGCCGGGCAGGTCTCGCCTGGCTACGCCTCGCCCTGGGCCGCGCCTGGCGTGCCGCTCAAGGCCATCAAGTGGCTGCTCGAGCGTCATGCGCCGCTGGCCATCAAGGCCACCTCCAGCGTCGATCAATACTTGTGGATGGCGCAGATGTTGCGCAACTGCACGGCCAGCCGCTATGCGGTCAACAAGGAGCGCATGGTGCGGTTGTCCGAGTACAGCCGCGATTGCCTCGATGAACTGCGCGCCGAAACCGGTATCGCCTATGAAGGTCGGACCCTGGGCACCACCCAACTGTTCCGGACCCAGGCGCAGCTGGATAACGCCGCCAAGGACATCGCCGTGCTCGAGCAATCTGGCGTGCCCTACGAGTTGCTCGACCGCGCAGGCATCGCCCGGGTCGAGCCAGCGCTGGCCAATGTCACCGATATCCTCGCCGGTGCCCTGCGCTTGCCCAATGACCAGACCGGCGACTGCCAGATGTTCACCACGCGCCTGGCGGAAATGGCCAAGGCCCTGGGCGTCGAATTTCGCTTCGGGCAGAACATCGAGCGCCTGGATTTCGCCGGCGATCGGGTCAATGGCGTGTGGATCGACGGCCAGCTGGAAACCGCCGATCGCTACGTGCTGGCGCTGGGCAGCTACTCGCCGCAGTTGCTCAAGCCACTGGGCATCCGCGCGCCGGTCTACCCGCTCAAGGGCTATTCGCTGACGGTGCCGATCACCAACAGCGCCATGGCGCCGACCTCGACCATACTCGACGAAACCTACAAGGTGGCGATCACCCGTTTCGATAACCGTATCCGCGTCGGCGGCATGGCCGAAATCGCCGGTTTCGACCTGTCGCTCAACCCGCGTCGCCGGGAAACGCTGGAGATGATCGTCAACGACCTTTATCCTCAGGGCGGCGACCTCGGCGCGGCCAGTTTCTGGACCGGGCTGCGGCCGACTACCCCGGACGGCACGCCGATCGTCGGCGCGACGCCCATGAAGAACCTGTTCCTCAACACCGGTCATGGCACCCTCGGCTGGACCATGGCCTGTGGTTCCGGACGCCTGCTGGCGGACCTGATCGCGCGCAAAAAGCCGCAGATCAGCGCTAAAGGCCTCGATATTTCCCGTTACAGCAAACACCAGGAGACTGCAGAACATGTCAATCCAGCGCCAGCTCACCAATGAGCGCATGAGCCAGATCGTCAGCCATAACGGCACCTTGTACCTTGCCGGTCAGGTCGGTGACGACATGAGCGCCGGGATTGAACAGCAGACCCGCGAGACCTTGGCCAACATCGAGCGCCTGCTCGACCTGGCGGGTACTGACAAGACACGTCTGTTGTCCGTGACGATTTACCTCAAGGACATCGATGCGCACTTCGAAGGCATGAACAGCGTGTGGGACCAGTGGCTGCCCAAGGGCGTGGCCCCTGCCCGGGCGACGGTCGAGTCGAAGCTGTGCGAGCCGGAGATTCTCGTCGAACTGTCGGTGGTTGCAGCGTTGCCGTAAGAATCAAGATGCTTCCCTGTAGCGAGGGGGCTTGCCCCCGATTCGGGGTGTCAGATGCATCAGTGGTGCTGACTCGATTATCGGGGGCAAGCCCCCTCGCTACAGGGGTAGAGCCCGCAGGCCTTTAACTCCAAGACTTTCAAGAAGACCCCTCATGCGTCCCGCCCGTGCCCTTATCGATCTGCAGGCCTTGCGCCATAACTACCAACTGGCTCGCGACATCAGCGGTGGCGCCCGTGCGCTAGCGGTGCTCAAGGCCGATGCCTATGGCCACGGTGCCGTACGCTGCGCCCAGGCGCTGGAAGCCGAGGCCGACGGTTTCGCCGTCGCCTGCATCGAAGAAGCGCTGGAATTGCGCGCGGCCGGTATCGCCGCGCCGATCCTGCTGCTCGAAGGTATCTTCGAAGCCAGCGAACTGACGCTGATCGTCGAGCATGATCTGTGGTGCGTGGTGCATTCGCTGTGGCAACTCGAAGCCATCGAACAAGCCGCCCTGGCCAAGCCCATCGTGGTCTGGCTCAAGCTCGACTCGGGCATGCACCGAGTCGGTCTGCATCCCAAGGATTACCGCGCCGGTTACCAACGCCTGCAGGCCAGCGGCAAGGTCTCGCGCATCGTACTGATGAGCCACTTCGCCCGCGCGGACGAGCTGCACAGTGATGCCAGCAACCAGCAGGTCGCGGTGTTCCAGGCCGCCCGCCAAGGCCTGGACGCCGAAATCAGCCTGCGCAATTCCCCGGCTGTGCTCGGTTGGCCGCAGGTACCCAGCGACTGGGTGCGCCCGGGGATCATGCTGTACGGCGCCACGCCGTTCGAAGAGCCGCAAAGCCAGGCCGCGCGCCTGCAGCCGGTCATGACCCTGGAGTCGAAAGTCATCTGCGTGCGCGAGCTGCCGGCCGGCGAACCCATAGGTTACGGCGGCGGCTTCATCACCGATCGGCCGATGCGCGTTGGTGTGGTCGCCATGGGCTATGCCGACGGTTATCCGCGGGTGGCGCCGACTGGTACGCCGGTGCTGGTGGCCGGCCAGCGCAGCCGTTTGCTGGGGCGGGTATCGATGGACATGCTGTGCATCGACCTGACCGACGTGCCTGCCGCGGGCCTGGGTAGCCCCGTGGAGTTGTGGGGCAAAAACGTGCTGGCCAGCGATGTGGCATTGCAGGCCGGCACCATCGCCTATCAGATATTCTGCAACCTGCGCCGGGTGCCGCTGATCTACACCGGTGCCTGACCCGCAGGGCGGGGGACATTCAGACGATTCACCCTGGTCGAGATGTTGTAAATATCGAACGCTGTTGCGATGATGGCGTTTCAATCGACTTTTTCGAATCCTCTGGAGGACTCCCGCATTGGACGTCGGTGAACGACTGCAAGCCATCCGCAAACTCAAGGGGCTGTCTCAGCGTGAACTCGCCAAACGCGCGGGCGTCACCAACAGCACCATCTCGATGATCGAGAAGAACAGCGTAAGCCCCTCGATCAGTTCGTTGAGGAAGGTGCTCAGTGGTATCCCGATGTCCATGGTCGAGTTCTTTTCCGAAGAGCTGCAACCGGAAAACCCCACCCAGGTGGTCTACAAGGCCAACGAGCTGATCGATATTTCCGATGGCGCCGTGACCATGAAACTGGTCGGTCGTGCCCACCCCAGCCGCGCCATTGCCTTCCTCAACGAAATCTATCCGCCGGGTGCCGATACTGGCGAAGAGATGCTCACGCATGAAGGCGAGGAGACCGGCATTCTGGTCGAAGGTCGCCTGGAGCTGGTGGTCGGCCTGGAGACGTTCCTGCTGGAAGTGGGCGACAGCTATTACTTCGAGAGCAGCCGTCCCCATCGCTTTCGCAACCCCTTCGATACCCCGGCGCGGTTGATCAGTGCGGCGACACCGGCAAATTTCTGAACAGGCCGGTGCCGGTACGCTGAAATCTTTCGCTACATATGGGTGATTTCAAGCTCCCTTGACTCGACGTCCGAAGCCCTCGCCGCAGCGCGCGGCGAGGCCAGTGTGCCGAACACGAACGGCAGGTAGATCAACGCGAAACTCGCCGCCAATACCGTACCGCCGATGACTTGCTGGTATATCGATACTTCCCCGGTTTCATCGGCCTGCGTGGTCAGTTGCGCGAGCGAGACGGCATACAAGGCGTTGATCACATTGATGGCACTGGCCCGCAACGCCACGTTGGTGGTGATGGCACGTGCCAGATCGCTGGCACTGGCCCAGCGGCTTCCGGCGTCAATCTCGAAAGGCGGCCGCTCGGTGGCTTGCCACGGACCATAGTTGAGCAGCGGCAAGATCAGGTCGTCCAGCACCGAGTAGGACATAATCGCGACCATACCGGGTAGGGCGTCGCGCCAACGGTTGAACAGGTCGTAGCCGAGATCGTTCTGGATGGGCGGAACCTGCGCGGCCAACGTGTCAAACAGCGCGCCCATGGCCCCATACAGGCCGGCTGCCGCCGCCGTGGGTAGTACGGTGTAATCCTGCACATTGGTGTTGAGCGGGAAAAAGGCGTTGATCAAGTCGCGAACCATCGAGTACACCAACGTGGCCAATGTACTTGGCAGCATGCCTGGTACGTCGCCATACAACGCGAGCGCCAGGCCAGCCGCCGCACAGAGGCCCAGCATGGCGGCGCGGCCAACGCGGCTGCGGGTATTGGCACAAGCCATGCCCTCTTCTCGTAAAGCACCCAGTACGTTCAGGCACGGGCCGGCCAGCAGGACGCCAGCGGCGGCCCAGGCCCGGTTGGCTTCGCTGACGTCGTTGCTGTCGAGGGCCTCGCGCACGTAGTAGGTCACGGCTTCGCGAATCGCCAGGGTCAGGGTGACGATCGCCGCCGTGCGCCCGGCCGCGCGGGCGGGGCCGGCCAGCGCGGTCTGGCAGCTTTCGATCAGAGCGATGGCGCGTTCGATGCGAGTGGGCGGGGTGTCGACGGGCAGGTCCAGGCCACTGATCGTGGTTCCCGAGTTCAGGTAGCTGAGGCCAATACACTCGACGTTGGCTGTTTCCTGGCTGTCGTTGTTACCGCCCAAAGCCCGCAGGATGGAACGAAACATGGCTGCCAGGCGCCGTCCAGAAGGCGGAGTCATGGTGGTGCCTGGCGGTATTTCCTGGATGACGTTCGTCAGTGCCGACGAATTGCGCAAGATCGCTGGCGGATTCTGCGCATCAATGTTCAGGCAAACAAAAGGTATTAGCGGGCGGACAGGTGTGGTGATCAAGCGATGTTCCTTCGACTATGCGCTCTGCACGAAGCTCATCAGCGAAGGCTTCGCACGCGCGTCGGAACCAGCCCCCTCCTGGGGCGTGCGGCCAGACTGGAATGTAGACCCTCATCCCGCGGAGGGTCGAATGGGTGTCGCGCTCCTCCCAGGCCGGGCAGGCAAAGGTGCTGGGCTTGAACGAGGCGACGACGGATTATTGTTGGTTTTCAAGCTGCTGGGGCTCGTCGTAACCTCCAGAAACAATAAAACGGGCATTTGCCCTCGGGAGTCGCGCGGCTGCAAAAGCGGTCCTAAGCTCAGTCAGTCGCTCAGGGATCCTTTGATATGCCAACCATCTGCTCCATCGATCGCGCCGTCGAGGAAGTGCTCGAACGTCTGCCGGCCCATATCCACATGGGCATGCCGCTGGGGCTCGGCAAGGCCAATCGCTTTGCCAATGCGCTCTATGCCCGTATCCAGCAACTGCCAGACCGCCAGTTGACCATCTACACCGCGCTGGCCCTAGGCCGTCCGACCCTGGGCGAGGGCCTGCAGAAACGCTTTCTCGAGCCCTTCGTCGAGCGCGTCTATGGCGACTACCTTGAGCTCGACTTTCTCCACGCCCTGCGCACCGACAGCCTGCCCGCCAACGTCAAGGTCGAACAGTTTTTCATGCAGCCGGGCAGTCTGCTGCACAGCACCGAAGCGCAGCACAATTACGTCAGCAGCAACTACAGCCATGCCGCGCGGGACATCAACGCCAAGGGCCTGAACCTGGTGGCGCAGCTGGTGGCTCAGGATCAGGACAATCCCTCCAAGTTGAGCCTGAGCTGCAACCCCGACATCACCCTCGACCTGCTGCCCATGATCGCCAAGCGTCGCGCCGCCGGCGAGACCGTGCTGATGCTGGGTCAGATCCACGACCAGCTGCCCTACATGGACGGCGGCGCCGAGGTGCCCAGCGATACCTTCGACCTGCTGATCGACGTGTCGGAGTACACCCGGCTGTTCTCGACGCCGAACATGCCGGTCAGCTGTCAGGATCATTTCATCGGCCTGCACAGCAGCACTCTGGTGCGCGATGGCGGCACCCTGCAGATCGGCATCGGCGCCATGGGCGACGCGCTGACCGCGGCGTTGCTGGCGCGCCAGGCCGATAACGGCGGCTACCGCGCGGTGCTGGACGATCTGGATATCCGCCCCTGGCAACCGCTGATAGACCGCGAAGGCGGCCTGGCGCCGTTCGCCACTGGCCTGTATGGCTGCAGCGAAATGTTCGTGCATGGCTTGCTGGTGCTGGCCGAGGCCGGGGTGATGCGGCGCAAGGTCTACCCCGATGTGCAGCAGCAGACACTGGCCAACCTCGGCACTCTGGACGATTCGACGCCAGGCGGGGTGGTGCTGCACGGTGGGTTCTTCCTCGGCCCGCAGAGCTTTTATGAACGTCTGCGCGAGCTGCCGAAAGACACCTTGTCTCGCTTCGACATGACCGCCATCAGCTATATCAACGAGCTGTATGGTGATGAAGCGCTCAAGCGTCTGCAGCGCCGGGACGCGCGTTTCATCAACACCGTGTTCACCGTCACTCTCTTGGGCGCGGCGGTGTCGGACCAACTCGAGAACGGCCGGGTGCTCAGCGGCGTCGGCGGCCAGTACAACTTCGTGGTTCAGGGGCACGCGCTGGAAGACGCCCGCTCGGTGCTGGTCCTGCGCAGCTGGCGCGAGGCGGCCGGGGTGGTGAGCTCCAATGTGCAGTGGGATTACGGCCATTGCACCATCCCCCGGCACCTGCGCGACATCGTCATCACCGAGTACGGTATCGCTGACCTGCGTGGGCAGACCGATGCAGTGGTAGTCGACCGCCTCATCAACATCGCCGACTCGCGCTTCCAGGCGAGCCTGATTGCCGAAGCGCAGATTGCCGGCAAGCTGAGCAAGGATTTCCAGCTCGATCCGCGCTTTGCCGACAATACCCCGCAGCGTTTGCAGGCCATCCGCGATCGCCATCCGCAGTTGTTCGCGGAGTACCCGTTGGGCTGCGATTTCACTGAAGAGGAGCGCGACTTGCTGCGGGCGCTGAACTGGCTCAAGAGCAAGTTCCACCTCAGCGAAATCATCGAATTGGGCAAGGCGGCGCTCGACGCGCCGGAGCCTTCACGGTTTCCGGCGCATCTGCAGCGCATGCAACTGAGCGAACCCCATGGATTGCGCGAGGATCTGTATCAGCGGTTGTTGCTGGCGGCGTTGCAGGCCACGCAATCTTGACTCTGCTTGCGGGCCTCTTCGCGGGCAAGCCCTGCTCCCACAGGTGTACCGTTCGGGATTGGATGAGGCTATGGGGGGGCGGCAGGCGTGAACCCGGAAGATTTATGTTGGTGGATCAGGCCTCTTCGCGAGTGTACGCGTACACCTGTGGGAGCAGGGCTTGCCCGCGAAGAGGCCGGTCCGGCTAAAGAAAGGTCACCTGCCCACCCGCCAGCGACTTGACCCGCGCCAGCGACTCGACCCGGTACCCTTGGGCATCCAGTTCGGCACGCCCTGGCTGGAACGACTTCTCGATCACGATCCCCAACCCCGCGACGCTGGCGCCGGCTTGCTTGATGATCGAGATCAGCGCCTGGGACGCTTTGCCGTTGGCCAAAAAGTCATCGATGATCAGCACCCGATCGCTGCTGTTCAGGTGCCGCGGCGAAATCGCCACGGTGCTGTCGGTCTGCTTGGTGAACGAATGCACCGTCGCGGTCAGCAGGTTCTCGGTCAGGGTCAGCGACTGATGCTTGCGGGCGAAAATCACCGGCACCCCGAGCTTGAGCCCGGTCATCACCGCCGGGGCGATGCCCGAGGCTTCGATGGTGACGATCTTGCTGATGCCCGAGTCGGCGAACAGCCGCGCGAACTCGTCGCCGATCTGCTGCATCAGCAGCGGGTCGATCTGGTGGTTCAGGAAGGCATCGACCTTCAGTACCTGTTCGGAAAGCACGATGCCTTCGTCGCGAATCTTTTTATGCAGGGCTTCCACGTTGGGTCCTCAGGTCTCAATCATCTTTTGAGCATGGCGCGGATGTCCGCCAATGCCGTATTGCCACGCACGGCCTTGACCTCGGTCGGCGTGTCGTCGTTACCTTCCCAGGCGAGATCGTCCGGGGGCAGTTCATCGAGAAAACGGCTCGGCGCGCAGTCGATGATCTCACCGTATTGCTTGCGTTTGGCGGCGAAGGTAAACGCCAGCGTCTGCCGCGCGCGGGTGATGCCCACGTAGGCCAGGCGGCGTTCCTCTTCGATGGTATCGGCCTCGATGCTCGAACGGTGAGGGAGGATTTCTTCCTCCATGCCCATGATGAACACGTAGGGGAATTCCAGGCCCTTGGAAGCGTGCAAGGTCATCATCTGCACGCCCTCGGCGCCGTCTTCCTCTTCCTGCTGGCGTTCGAGCATGTCGCGTAACACCAGCTTGCCGATGGCTTCCTCGACGGTCATTTCCCCGTCTTCGTCCTTCTCGAGGGTGTTTTTCAGGGCCTCGATCAGGAACCAGACGTTGCCCATGCGATAGTCCGCGGCCTTGTCGCTGGAGCTGTTGGTGCGGATCCAGTTTTCGTAGTCGATGTCCATGACCATGCTGCGCAGGGCGCCGATCGGGTCATCGCCGGCGCACTGCTCGCGGACCTTGTCCATATAGCGCTTGAAGCGCGCCAGGCGGTCGGTGAAGCGGCTGTCCAGATGCTCGCCCAGGCCGATCTCGTCGGTGGCGGCGTACATCGAGATCTTGCGCTCGGTGGAATAGTTGCCGAGCTTCTCCAGGGTGGTGGAGCCGATTTCCCGGCGCGGCACGTTGATCACCCGCAGAAACGCGTTGTCGTCGTCGGGGTTCACGATCAGGCGGAAGTACGCCATGAGGTCCTTGACCTCCTGACGACCGAAGAAGCTGTTGCCGCCCGACAGGCGATAGGGCACCTGGTGGTGCTGCAGCTTGAGTTCGATGAGCTTGGCCTGGTAGTTGCCGCGATACAGAATGGCAAAGTCGCTGTACGGGCGATCGGTGCGCAGGTGCAGGCTGAGGATCTCGACCGCCACGCGCTCGGCTTCGGCGTCCTCGTTCTTGCAGCGGATCACGCGGATCTCGTCACCGTGGCCCATCTCGCTCCACAGCTGCTTCTCGAACTCGTGGGGGTTGTTGGAGATCAGCACGTTGGCGCAGCGCAGGATGCGGCTGGTGGAGCGGTAGTTCTGCTCCAGCATCACCACTTTCAGGGACGGGTAGTCGTCCTTGAGCAGCATGAGGTTCTCGGGGCGCGCGCCGCGCCAGGCGTAGATCGACTGGTCGTCGTCGCCTACCACGGTGAACTGGTTGCGCGTGCCGATCAGCAGCTTCACCAGCAGGTACTGGCTGGCATTGGTGTCCTGGTATTCGTCCACCAGCAGGTAGCGCACCTTGTTCTGCCACTTCTCGAGGATGTCGGGGTGTGCCTGGAACAGCTTGACCGGCTGCAGGATCAGGTCGTCGAAGTCCACCGCGTTGAACGCCTTGAGCGTGCGCTGGTAATGGGTGTAGACGATGGCGGCGGTCTGCTCCTTGGGGTTGCGGGCGTTTTCCAAGGCCTCGGGCGGTAATACCAGGTCGTTCTTCCAGGAGCCGATCATGTTCTTGATCTCGTCGACGCCGTCGTCGCCCGAGTATTCCTTCTGCATGATGTCGGTCATCAGCGCCTTGACGTCGGTCTCGTCAAAGATCGAGAAGCCCGGCTTGTAGCCCAGCCGCGCGTGCTCTTTGCGGATGATGTTCAGGCCCAGGTTGTGGAAGGTCGAGACGGTCAGGCCGCGGCCTTCGCCGCCGCGCAACAGGGTGCCGACGCGCTCTTTCATCTCGCGCGCGGCCTTGTTGGTAAAGGTCATGGCGACGATGTACTGGGCGCGGATGCCGCAGTTCTGGATCAGGTGCGCGATCTTGCGGGTGATTACGCTGGTCTTGCCGGAACCGGCACCGGCGAGCACCAGAAGAGGGCCGCCGACGTAGTTCACGGCTTCTTGTTGCCGGGGATTGAGTCGGGACATTTCGAATAGACGGATCAGAGAAATAGCCGCGCATTTTAGCAGGGTCTGCGACTTCTGCCGCGACCGTCTGGAGCTGGCGAGCGGTTTTCGTGATCTAAATTTGCCGGTTTGGATACTTTCCCGCAGGATGCGTACATAAATGCGACAAACCTTCAAATGAATGGACGCAGCTGATATTGTGAATCATTACGATTCATGTGGTTACAGCGGCGTTCGGATGCTTTCCGATCTGTGAACGCGTGTTAAGGAGTCTGCTTGTCTACGCCCTTCGAACCCGTGCGCCTGTTGCTCCTGGCCGATCAAGATGCATGGAAGGTTGCCTTGCAGGAATGCCTGGCACCCTTGGGCGATGGGTATGTGCTGGTCATGGCGGCCAGCTGGGAAGCAGTCGGCAGCCTGTTCGAGGGCGACCCGCACGCGATCCTCTTGACCACCCCGCAATTGCAGCCCGGCTCCGGGCAATGCGTGCTGCCCCAGGTGCTGCTGCTGGACGCCGAGCCGGACGCCGCACCCTTGGGTGTCAGTGACTGGTTGGTGCACGGCCAGTTGGGCCCGGACACCCTGCGGCGTTGCCTGCGCCATGTCCGCGAACGCGGTGCGCTGGAAACCACCCTGCAACGCCTGGCCGAGCAGGACCCTCTGACCGGCATCGCCAATCGCCAAGGCTTCCAGACCCTGCTCGCGGCGCGCCTGGCGATCAACGATGGCCGCGGCATCGCGCTGGGCCATTTCGACCTCGACAACTTTCGCTCGGCCAACGACGCCCTCGGCCATCAGGCCGGCGACCGCCTGATCCTGCAAGTGGTGGCGCGCCTCAAGGGCGAGCTCGAACCCGGCGATCAGCTGTCCCGCCTGGGCAGCGACGAGTTCGCGCTGCTGATCGACACCCGCCGCGATGCACAGCGCGCCGAGGCCCTGGCCGAACGCATCGTCGAAGCCATGGCCGAGCCTTACTGGATCGACGGCGAGAGTCTGCTGATCGGCTGCAGCCTGGGCATCGCCCACGCCCGCGCCAAGGCCGGCGCGGACCCTTTGATGTGGCATGCGCACATCGCCATGCAGCAGGCCAAGAACATCCAGGGCTGCACCTTCCATGTCTTCAACGAGCGTATCAACCGTCATGCCCGCAGCCTCGCCGATCTCGAAAGCGAACTGCGCCGCGCCCTGCGTCGTGACGAGCTGGAGCTGCACTACCAGCCGCGGCTGAACCTGCACAGTGGGGAGATCGTCGGCGTCGAGGCGCTGGTGCGCTGGCGGCATGTCGAGCGCGGGCTGCTGCCGCCGAGTGAATTCGTGCCGCTGGCCGAGCAGAGCGGCTTGATCGTGCCACTGGGCTACTGGGTCATCTCCCGCGCCCTGCGCGACATGCAGGACCTGCGCGAGCGCGGCATGGCGCCGTTGCACATGGCGGTCAACCTGTCGTTCCGCCAGTTCCAGGACAGCCAGTTGCTGGTCACCCTCGGGCGCTTGATCAGCGAGCGCGGCATCGATGCCAGTTGGCTGGAGTTCGAACTGACCGAAACCGCCGTGATGCGCCGCAACGATCAGGTCAAGCAGACCATGGATGCGCTGGGGCAGTTGGGCGTGCGTTTCTCGCTCGACGATTTCGGCACCGGGTTCTCGTCGTTCGTGCACCTCAACAGCCTGCCGATCGCCTTGCTGAAGATCGACAAGAGCTTCGTCGCCGGCATGGAACACCGCGAAGAGAACCGCCAGCTGGTGCACGCCATGATCCATCTGGCCCACAACCTCAAGCTGCAGGTGGTGGCCGAAGGCGTCGAAACCGCGGAGCAACTCGCGTTACTGCGCAGTTTCGGCTGCGACCAGGTGCAGGGTTACCTGATCAGTAAGGCGCTGCCTCTGGACGCGTTTGCCGAGTTTCTGCAGCAAGGCTCGGCGCAGCAGTGGGCGCTGGGGCAGGATTGACCCCTGTCTGCTTTATCAGCCTGCGCATTTTCCATTCGAAGGCGCAGGTCAGGATGATCGCCGAACATCCCAGGCCCATCGCCAGCCCCCACCAGATGCCTTCCGGGCCCCAGCCGGCATGGAACGCCAGCAACCAGGCGGCCGGCGCGCCGATCACCCAGTAGCAGAACAGCCCCACCAGGAAGGTTGTGCGGGCATCCTTGAGGCCGCGGATGGCGCCCATGGCGATGGTCTGCACGCCGTCGAACAGCTCGAACCATGCCGCCACCGCCAGCAGGCTCAAAGCGACCTGAACCACCGGCAGGAAGGCCGGATCGTGCTCATTGAGCATCAGCCCGATCACCGCATTCGGCGCCACCCAGAACAATACCGAAAACCCCAGCATGGCCAGTGCGCCGACGCCGATACCCAGGCGCCCGGCAAGCCGCGCGTTCGCCAGTTGGTCTGCGCCGTAATGGCGACCGATGCGCAGCGTCACCGCATAGGACATGCCGGCCGGCACCATAAAGGCCACCGAGACGATCTGCAGGGCGATCTGATGCGCCGCCAGCGGCACGCTGCCGAGCAGCCCCATGCACAGCGCGGCGAAGGCGAATACACCGACTTCCACCGCGTAGGTGCCGCCGATCGGCAGGCCCAGGCGCCACAGTTCACGGATGGCCGCCAGCGACGGGCGCATCAGCCCGGTACGGATCGGGTACTTGGCGTAGGCCCGGTGCCGGCCGATGTGCAGGGCCAGGAGGATGGCCATGCCCGTGCTGACGATGGCGGTGACCAGGCCGATACCGGTGAGGCCCAACCTGGGCAAGCCGAACATGCCTTCGATCAAGGCATGGTTGAGCCCGTAGTTGACCACGGTGCCGCCGATGCTGATGACCATCACCGGCCCCGGCCGGCCGACCGCGCTGGTAAAGCCGCGTAGGGCCATGAAGCTCAGATTGCCCGGCATCGCCAGCGGCAACAGCAGCAGAAACTGGCCGGCGAAGGCGACATTGACCGGCGCCTGCCCCAGCAGCAACAGGATCGGGCCCAGATTCCACAGCAATATCGCGCCCAGCACCGCCAGCAGCCAGGCCAGCCACAGGCCGGCCTGGGTCAGCCGCGCGGCGCCCTCGTGGTCGCCCGCGCCATGACGCATCGACACCAAGGTGCCCACCGCTGCCATCACGCCGATGCAGAAAATCGACACGAACGAATAGCTCGCCGCTCCCAGACCGCCGCCGGCCAGCGCCTCGGGGCTCAAGCGTGCCATCATCAGGGTGTCGGTCAGCAGCATCAGCATGTGCGCCAATTGCGAGGCGATCAGCGGCCCTGCCAGGCGCAGCAAGGCTTTGAGTTCGACACGAAGAGGCGAGGTCATGGCAGGTCACGATATAGGAGGGGCAAGGCCGCCTATTGTCGCGCTTGCGCGGTGGCGACACAAAAGGATAAAAAAGATACGTAGCATGAGTAATACTCATGTCTCAGTATCCTTCGGTGTTGCTTGTCGCCTATTCAGGGATGTCCTTCATGAGCCGTCGTCTGCCGCCTCTATACGCCTTACGGGCTTTCGAAGCCGCTGCCCGCCACAGTTCCTTCACCCGCGCGGCGGATGAGTTATCGATCACCCAAAGCGCGGTCAGCCGGCATATCCGCACCCTCGAAAGCCACTTCGGCTGCCGTCTGTTCGTACGCAGCGGTCGCGCCCTGCAGCTCAGCGAGTCGGCGCGGCTGCTGTTGCCCGGCGTACGCGAGGGCTTCGCGGCGCTGGAGCGCGCCTGTCACACGTTGCAGGCCGAGGACGATGTGCTGCGCATGAAGGCCCCCTCGACCCTGACCATGCGCTGGTTGTTGGCGCGCCTGAGCCGCTTTCGCCATGTGCAGGCCGGCAACGAGGTGCAACTGACCAGCGCCTGGATGGAAATCGACCATGTCGACTTCAATCAGGAGCCCTTCGATTGCGCAGTGCTGCTGTCCAACGGCAACTTCCCGGCGGAGTGGGAGGCCGCCCATCTGTTTGCCGAGCTGTTGATCCCGGTGGGCTCGCCAGCGCTGATCAACGATGCGCCCTGGGATGCCGCGCGCCTGGCCAGCACCGAGTTGCTGCACCCCACGCCCGACCGTCGAGACTGGCGTAGCTGGCTGCAGCGCATGAACCTCACCGAGCAGGTGTCGATCCGTGGTGGCCAGGCGTTCGACACCCTTGAATTGGGCATGATCGCCGCCGCCCGTGGCTACGGCGTGGCCATCGGCGACTTGTTGATGGTTGCCGAGGACGTGGCCCAGCAGCGCCTGAGCCTGCCATGGCCGACGGCGGTGGCCAGTGGCGAGGACTATTATCTGGTCTGGCCGAAGACGCGCCCGGGAGGCGAACGGCTGCGGCGCTTGAGCGAATTCCTGCAAGCCGAAGTGGCAGCGATGCGCTTGCCCGAGGTCGAAATCCTGCGCTGACGGTTGGCGTCAAATAGCCGGGTTGCTCGCTCAAGTATTCGGTGGTCGCGCCGATGCTTAAAGCACAGAACCTCAGGTCGAAAGGTTCGCCTGCGTGATCAAAAAACAAGCTATGCCGCGTGGCAGATCCAAACCGTGATCGAGCTGGCGGCCAGGAGTTTCTATGTCTCAACCCCGTACCCGGATTGCAACGCAGCTCGGGATTACCCTTGCGGTCATTCTGGTGGTGGTCATCAGTGCCAGTACGCTGTTCGCGTTGCGTTCGCTGGACACTGCCAACCTGCATACCCGCGAAGCGCACATGGCCAGCGAGGCGCGGCTGCTCGCCGACCAGTTGCTGACCTTCCACTCGACCTTGCGCGACAGCACTCAGCGTCTCAGCGGCCTGTTCGAGTCGCGGTTCAAGCGAGGTTTGACGCTCGACACCGCGCAGCCGGTGACCGTGGGCGGGGTACAGACACCGAGCTTGAGTCTGAGCGGCGACGAGGTGCTCAACAACGATTTCCGCGAAGTCGATGATTTCCGCAAGATGACCGCCGGCGTGGCCACGGTGTTCGTGCGCAGCGGCAGCGATTTCATCCGCATCAGCACCTCGCTGACCAAGCAGGACGGCAGCCGCGCCATCGGCACACTGCTCGATCATGCCCACCCGGCCTATGCGCTGCTGATGGCGGGCCAGGGCTACGTCGGCCGCGCGGTACTGTTCGACCGCTCCTACATGACCCAGTACACCCCGGTTCGCGACGCCAGCGGCCAGGTGATCGCGGTGCTGTTCGTCGGTTTCGATTACACCGATGCGCAGAAGGCCCAGTTCGATAATCTCAAGCAGTTCCGCATCGGCAAGACCGGCTCGCTGGCGTTGCTCGACGAGAAGGGCAAGTGGCTGGTACCGCCCGCCGGCGTCAAGGATACCGACAAGGCCGCCACTGCCCTGACCGAACTGGCCAAGCGTCCGGGCGTGGCCGACACCTGGAGCAACGGCGGCAGCGATTTCTATTCCGTGGCCATGCCGTTCAGCGGCGGCCCCTGGAGCGTGATCGCCACCATGCCCGAAGATGAATTGCGGGCGGTGACCTGGGATGTGGGCGTGCAATTGGTCATCGGCAGCCTGCTGGCCACCTTGATCGCGGTGGCGGCGACCATCTGGATGCTGCGCCGCAAACTCAAGCCTCTGAGCGACCTGGTGGTCCAGGCCGAGGCGATGGGCGCGGGCGACCTGAGCGTACGCATGACCATCGCCAGCCATGACGAGATCGGCCAGCTGGCGCGCAGCTTCAACCAGATGGGCGATGCGCTGGGCAACACCGTCACGCACATTCGCGATGCCGCGCAGCAGGTCAGCGGCCGCGCGCAAGTGCTGTCGGGCCTGTCCAGCGGGGCCTACGAGGGCATGGAGCAGCAATCCGGAGAGATCACCAGCATGGCCGGCGCGGTGGAGGAGTTCAGTGCCACCTCGCTGAATATCGCCGACAACATGGGCAACACCGAGCGCATGGCGCGGGAAAACACCGAGCAGACGCGCATCGGCCGCACCTCGATGACCGAGGCGTCGTCTTCGTTGCAGCAGATCGCTCAGGCCCTGAGCGGCACTGCGACGGTGATCAATACCCTGGGGCAGCGCTCGCAGGAAATCGGCGGTATCGTCGGCGTGATCACCTCGATCGCCGAGCAGACCAACCTGCTGGCGCTCAACGCCGCCATCGAGGCGGCCCGGGCCGGCGAGCAGGGCCGCGGTTTTGCCGTGGTGGCCGACGAGGTGCGCAGCCTGGCCTCACGCACGCGCCAGGCCACCGACGAAATCTCCAGCATGATCGGCAGCATCCAGCAAGAAACCAGCAATGCCATCCAGACCATGGAGCAGGGCAATCGCCTGATGGAAGAGGGCCTGGCGCGCAACGCCAAGGTCGCCGATGCGTTGGCGCATATCGATGAGCAAAGCCGTTCGGCAGGGCATCAGTTCGCGGCAATTTCCACCGCGACCCAGGAGCAGAGCAGCACCGCAACCTTGCTGAGCAGCAATTTGCAGAGTATTGCCATGGCCAACACCGAGCAGCGCGAGGTGGTGTCCCATCTGGCGGACACGGCGCGGGAGCTGGAAGGGCTGGCGGCGCAATTGCGTCAGGAAGTGGATCGGTTTCGGGTTGATCGGTGATTGATCGGTAACCCTGAATGTGGCCTTGACCCTGTAGTGAGGGAGCTTGCTCCCGATAGGGCGAACTGCCGGGCGCGGTGTGTCCGAACCGGCCTCTCGGGAGCAAGCCCCCTCACCACAGGATGACTGCGGTAGCCAATGGGCGCGTAGGCGGTGGTCTAAAGCTCCATTCCCAGTTCACGCGCACACTGCTCGATCGAGCGGCGCTGCGTCTCGGCATACAACCCCAGTTCATCGATCACCCTGGCCCCCAGCGCCCGTTCGAAATCAGCCTGGTTCGACTGTGTTCCGTAATCAGCCTGAGCGTTATCCCCCAGGTTCGACTGGAATATCCCGGCCGCGCTGACCGGCAGAAAGTCCTCATACACCAGCGGCTCGAAGCTCACGTGGCCCGCTGCGATCAACTCCTCCAGTGCGCTTTGGTGGGAGTGGGCTCTGCCCGCCAAGAGGCCCGCCTCGCGACCGCTGTCCGTCACGAAATAGCGAAAAAACGCCAAGTCCTGCTCGCGCATCTGCGCCAGATCATCGGGAAACTCGCTGAACTGCTGGCCCAGCAGCGCCATGTATTCACCGGCATTGCCCTCGGCCGGGAACCCCGCCAGAGCCTTGCGCGAGGCGTTCAGCAAGCGGTCGTACAGCGCCCGGCCCTTGGCGGTCAGCGCCGCGCCACGTTGCTCGATCTCGCCGAACCGCGCGGTATGGCTGCCCATCGCGTCGGCCTGCTGATCGGTGAATGCGACCTTTTCCTGCAACGCCTTGAAGCTGGTCTGACGCAGCAGTATCGGGTGGCGGCGGGTGGGCGGACCTTCGATCACCGCCTTGGGCGCGATGCCCTTGGCCGGCATGCCGGCCTGAACCTGATCGATGTCCAGGGTGCGCGGCGTCAGGTGATTGATGTGCGGCCCCTTGAATGCCACCACATCGGCGATCAATCGGTGCTCGTCGTGCAGCGCCTGATATTCAGCGGCGCTGACGGTCGCCTCGCGGTGCCAGCGGAACGTTTCCAGGGCCTGCTCGACGAAGGCCTCGCCATCGGCCGGGGAGAGTCCGCCGTCGCGCTCGAAACGCTCGATCAGGCTCAAGGCCAGAGGCGTGAAAATCTGCCGCTGGTCGAGGATGGCCTGGGCACGCTGGCGCAACGCCGGGTTGTCGACCAGCTCCAGGCGCAGCAATGAGGTGAAGACTCGGAACGGGCTGGCCTGCAGCGCCTGCTCGTGCACCGCTCGAAATGCCGTGGAGTGCACTGGCACCCCCGCCGACGTCAGGTCGTAATAACCCACCGGCTGCATGCCCAGTACCGCGAACAGGCGGCGGATGGTCGCCAATTCGTAGGCGGTGCCCAGGCGAATGGCGCCGTGACGCTCCATGTCCAGGCGCTCGATTTCGCCGGTGCGTTGCAGCGACGCGGCCACCGCCGGTTGATCGGCCAGGACCTTGGCATTGACCTCGCCGACCAGCGCGAGCAGATCGCCGTAGAGCGGCACTTCCTGTTTGTACATGTCGGACATGGCGCGGGAAAAACGGCCGCGCAGGGTATCCGGGCTGACGAAGGCGTGGGTAGACATGGGGCGCTCCAGGCGAGGCGTGTTCAGGCACTCATGTAACCGATTCGACGGCCTGTCGCGCAAGCGAAATAAACTCCATGCGTCATTCCATAAAGTCGGGAACCGGCCGGTTGCCCAATCGTCATGGAGTGTTCTGAGTGGGTCATTCCGTGACGGAATAATAAACTGAAGATTGCTCGCTTGTGAGTCGTCGCGCGCCGCGCGGATACTCCAGCTATCTTGGAACCTTCCCGTTCAGCCGATTTGCAGGAGACAGCACATGATTGATGGATTGCTCGAAAGCCTGGGCGTTGCCCAAAGCGCCTTCAAGGGCGGCAACCACGCCGTGCACACGCCCATCGACGGTAGCCAGATCGCCGCAGTGACCCTGGAAACCAAAGCTCAGGTGCTGAGCAAGATCGACACCGCCGCCCAGGCTTTTCAGCAATGGCGCAACGTACCGGCCCCACGTCGTGGCGAGCTGGTGCGCTTGTTCGGCGAAGTGCTGCGGGCGCACAAGGCGCAGCTGGGCGAGCTGGTGTCCATCGAAGCCGGCAAGATCACCCAGGAAGGCCTGGGTGAAGTGCAGGAAATGATCGACATCTGCGACTTCGCCGTCGGCCTGTCGCGCCAGCTGTACGGTTTGACCATCGCCTCCGAGCGCCCTGGCCACCATATGCGTGAAACCTGGCACCCGCTGGGCGTGGTCGGGGTCATCAGTGCGTTCAACTTCCCGGTGGCTGTCTGGTCGTGGAACACCGCGCTGGCGCTGGTGGCCGGCAACACCGTGCTGTGGAAGCCGTCGGAAAAGACCCCGCTCACCGCCATCGCCTGCCAGGCGCTGTTCGAAAAAGCCCTCAAGGCCTTCGGCAGCGATGCCCCGGCCGGCCTCTGCCAGTTGATCATCGGCGATCGTGAGGCCGGCGAGGCGCTGGTGGACGACCCGCGCGTACCGCTGGTGAGCGCCACCGGCAGCACCCGCATGGGCCGTGAAGTCGGTCCGCGCGTCGCGGCGCGTTTCGGCCGCAGCATTCTCGAACTGGGCGGCAACAACGCCATGATCCTGGCCCCCAGTGCCGATCTCGATCTGGCGGTGCGCGGCATTCTGTTCTCGGCGGTGGGCACGGCTGGCCAGCGGTGCACGACGCTGCGCCGGGTGATCGTCCATTCCTCGATCAAGGATGAAGTGCTGGCGCGGGTCAAGGCCGCTTACGGCAAGGTGCGCATCGGTGATCCGCGGGAGAACAATCTGGTCGGTCCGCTGATCGACAAGGGCGCTTATCAGGCCATGCAGGATGCTCTGACGCAGGCCCGCGACGAAGGCGGCCGTGTGTTCGGCGGCGAGCGTCAATTACAGGATAAATACCCGAACGGCTACTACGTGACCCCGGCCATCGTCGAGATGCCCGCGCAGAGCGCGGTGGTCCGCCACGAGACCTTCGCGCCGATTCTGTATGTGTTGAGCTATGACGATTTCGAAGACGCGCTGCGCTTGAACAACGAAGTGCCGCAAGGCCTGTCGTCGTGCATCTTCACCACCGACCTGCGCGAAGCCGAGCGCTTCCAGAGTGCCTCGGGCAGCGATTGCGGGATCGCCAACGTCAACATCGGCACCAGCGGCGCGGAAATCGGCGGCGCCTTCGGTGGCGAGAAGGAAACCGGCGGTGGGCGCGAGTCGGGTTCGGATGCCTGGAAGGCCTATATGCGCCGCCAGACCAACACCGTGAATTATTCACGCGAGCTGCCACTGGCTCAGGGTATTGTTTTTGATTGATTCGCCAGCCGCATCGTTACCCCTGTAGCGAGGGGCTTGCCCCCGATTGGCTAGGTCAGCGGCATCAGTCTGTCTGGCATGCCGAATCGGGGGCAAGCCCCCTCGCTACAGGGAAAGAGGTAGACCCCCCTATTCGAGCCCAGCCATGACAAAACTGCGTCAAGAGTGTCTGTGGGAGCACATCACGCCGGCGGCGTCTGCGGCGGTGCCGCTGAGCGGCGAAACCAGCGCCGACGTCTGTATCATCGGCGCCGGTATCACCGGGTTGTCCGCCGCCCTGCATCTGCTGGAAAACGGCCGGTCGGTGGTCATCGTCGACGCTCATGAAGTGGGCCATGGCGGTTCTGGACGCAACGTCGGGCTGGTCAATGCCGGCACCTGGGTTGCGCCGGATGACGTCGATAGCGTGCTCGGGCATCAGCACGGCGAGCGCCTGAACCAGGTGCTGGGCGGCGCGCCCGCGCAAGTCTTCGCCCAGATCGAACGCTATGGCATCGATTGCCAGGCACACAATCTCGGCACCTTGCACATGGCCCACAACTCCAAGGGCGTGGCCGACCTGCAGTCTCGGCATGCCCAGTGGTCCCGGCGCGGCGCCAATCTGGAGCTGCTCACCGGCGCCCGTTGCGAGGAGTATTGCGGCACCGACAAGGTCGAGGCGGCGTTGCTCGACCACCGCGCCGGCACCATCAACCCCATGGCCTACAGCCGCGGCCTGGCCGCTGCGGTCGAGCGCCTGGGCGGCCGGATCTTCAGCCGCAGCGCCGTGCAACAGTTGCAGCGCGAAGGGTTCGGCTGGCGGGTTGTGACCCCTGGCGGCCTAGTGATGGCCGACAAGGTGATCATCTCCACGGGCGCGTACACCGAAGGCGAATGGACCGATCTCAAGGGCAGCTTCTTCCGCGGCTACTACTGCCAGGTAGCCTCGGTGCCGCTGAGCGGTGCCGCTGCCGACAGCGTGTTGCCCCATGGTCAAGGCTCCTGGGACACCCGCACCGTGCTGAGCAGCATCCGCCGGGACGACCAGGGCCGCCTGTTGTTGGGCAGCCTGGGCCGGGTCGACAACAAACCGGCCGGTTTCATCCGCAGCTGGGCCGACCGCATTCAGCGCCATTACTTCCCGCAACTGGGCAAGGTCGAGTGGGAAATGCACTGGACCGGCTGCATCGACTTCACCCCCGATCACCTCATGCGTCTGTTCGAACCGGCCGCCGGGCTGGTGTCGGTAAGCGGCTACAACGGCCGTGGCAACACGACCGGCACCGTGGTCGGCAAGGCATTGGCGCAGTTTCTGCTCAAGGATGACCCCGCAGATCTGCCGATGCCGTTCTCGGCTAAAAAGCCGGTCAAGGCGGCAGGTTTGCGTACGTTGATGTACGAGACGGGATTTTCTCTTTATCACGCCGGGCAGTGTTTGCGGGTGGTGCTTTAAGGGCGCCCCCGGCACTCGCGTTTCGCCACGCCTCTGGTGCACTGAACGCCGTCAGACGATTTGGCCGACTTTTTGCTATCTACCCTCATATCGCATCGCGGCGCCAATTTCGTGGCGTTCGCGCAATGCGCGCGCTTTCTCCCATTTATCCTGGCCAGCCTCCTACCGATTGCTGGACCCAACCTGTGTGTGAGGCTTGTTGTCCATGGTCAAGCAGATTCCTGTCACGAGCCCGTTGCTGCCACCACTGGAAGAATTTCTGCCGTACCTGCAGGAAATCTGGGATAGCAAACGCCTGACCAACGGAGGTCCCTTTCACGAGCAGTTGGAGGCAGCGCTGGCCGAACACCTCGGCGTGCCGCACGTCTGTCTGTTCACCAACGGCACCCTGGCGCTGGTCACCGCCTTGCAGGCGTTGCGCATCACTGGCGAAGTCATCACCACGCCTTATTCGTTCGTTGCCACCGCGCACTCGTTGCTGTGGAACAACGTCAAACCGGTGTTCGTCGATATCGATCCGATCACCAACAACCTCGACCCCAAGCGTCTCGAAGAGGCGATCACCCCGGCGACCACGGCCATCCTGCCGGTGCATTGCTACGGTATTCCCTGCGATGTCGAGGCGATCCAGAACATCGCCGACACCTACGGGCTCAAAGTCATCTATGACGCGGCCCATGCCTTCGGTGTCCGGCAAAACGATGCCAGCATCCTCAACCATGGCGACTTGTCGGTCCTCAGCTTCCACGCCACCAAAGTTTTCAACACCTTCGAGGGCGGGGCGATCATCTGCCACGACAAAAAGATGAAGCAGCGCATCAATTATTTGAAGAACTTCGGTTTCGCCGACGAAGTCACCATCATGGCGCCGGGCATCAACGCCAAGATGAGCGAAATCCAGGCGGCGTTCGGCATGTTGCAACTGCGTCATATCGATGTCGCTCTACAGCTGCGCCGGACCCTTTTCGAACGCTACGTGGCGGCTTTGAGCGGCGTCGAAGGTATCAGCCTGTTGCAGCAGCCGGAGGGTGTGGAATGGAATTACGCCTACTGTCCGATCCTCATCGACGGCTCGCGATTTGGCGTCAATCGCGATGAGATGTACAGGCGTTATCGGGCCCATGACGTGCTGGTCCGTCGTTACTTCTATCCGCTGATCACCGAGTTTCCCATGTACCGCGGCTTGGCCAGTTCCGACGCGGCCAAGCTGACCCACGCGCATATGGTTTCGAGCCGCGTGCTATGCCTGCCGATCTACCCGGACCTCTCCAGTGCGGACCAGGACAGCATCATCGACATTCTGCTCAGCGCCCGGGAGGGTTGAATGATGTCGCTGGCCCACACGGCAGACACGCAATCGACAGAACACGGCCTGGCATTGTTGAACCAAGGCCGCGTGGCCTTGATGCAGCCGTATTTTCTGCCTTACCTGGGCTACTTCCAATTGATCGCCGCCAGTGACTGCTTCGTGCTGTATGACAACGTCCAGTACATCAAGAACGGCTGGATCGAGCGCAACCGGTACCTGCTGGACGGCGAGCCCAAGTGGTTCGGCGTGCCGCTGAGCAAGGGCAGCCACAGCCAGATGATCATGGAGCGTCAGGTTTCTGCGAATTTCGATCTGGCTCAATTGATCAACAAGCTGGCGTTCGCCTATCGCAAGGCGCCCCATGTCGAACGCACGCTTACCTGGCTGCAGGCCTTGCTGACGCTGCAGGTCGATAACATCGCCGAACTCAACGAAGTGATACTGCGTTCGTGCTGCAGCCTGTTCGGGCTGCAGACTACCATCGTGCGCGCCAGTATCTGGGCGCCGCCTTCATTGACCAAGGGCCAGGATCGGGTCATCGAGGTGATCAAGTCGGTGGGCGGCACTGCTTATCTGAATCCCTTGGCTGGCGCGACGCTCTATGACGCCGAGGATTTTGCGCAGGCGGGGTATCGGTTGGAGTTGCTCAAGCCGCAATTGCCTGACTATGCCCAACAGGGGAAGCCCTTCGTGCCGGCGCTGTCGGTGCTCGACGCGTTGATGTTCAACGAGTTGGAGGCGGTCAGCGCGTGGGTGCGGCAGGGGGAGATCGTCGGTGGTTGATGGGCTCGCAGAACACCACACATGCGATCGGCGACGCCGTCGCGAATCAGGACCGGCGCTATCCACGCGAATGTTGAAAGCGAGACATGAATGACTGAGCTCCGTTTACACGACAAGACCTCGCACCCTTATTACATCTATGCGCCGGATTATCGCGAAACGTCTTCCGGTGTCTGCGTGCTGCATTACCTTTGCCATGCCCTGAACATTTCAGGTCACGAGGCCTACGTGGCGCTGTGCACGGTAGTCAATCCGCAACTGCGCACGCCCATGCTGACGAACGCGATCGTCGACCAGCACAAAGAGGCCGGCAAGGTCCCGATCGTGGTCTATCCGGAGGTCATCAACGGCAATCCCCTGGCGGGCTCGGTCGTGGTGCGCTACATCCTCAATCGGGAGGGCTTCCTCAATGGCCGCGGGGTGGGCGCCGCCGACTCCGATCTCTTCTTCTACTACGCCGAGGATTTTCGCGAGAGCAACTCGCACGGTAGCACCCTGACGCTGCCGGTCATCGATTCCCAGTTGTTTTCGCCGCCCGCCGAACCGAGCCGGCGTCACAAAAGCTACCTGTACCAGCATCGTTATCCCATCGACAAGATCGACTTCTCGCTGCTGCCCAGCGATATAGAACTGCTGACGTTCAAGGAACCCAAAAGCCTCGCTGAGCTGGCGGAGATCTTCCGCGGCGCCAAAGCGCTCTATTCCTACGAGATTTCCACCACCTGCACGACGGCACTGCTGTGTGGTTGCCCGGTCATCTATTTCAGGGGGGATCATATCCACTCGCTGCCGTTCGAGACCACGTTGGGCAACTCCGGTGCTGCGCTCTTTGATGAGCCTGGCGGGTTCGAGCGCGCGCGTGACAGCGTCGGCAAGATCAGAGACATCTGGCGCGAAATGGAAAACGCCTTCTGGGCGCAGTTCGAGAAGTTCCTCGCGCAGACTCAACAAGCGGCCGACGAGCATCAGGCTACCCTCGCGCCCGCTGTGCCAGACTGGCTGCAGCGGCGCACGCTGACGCCGACGCAGGCACGCCTGGTCGCCGACCATCAGGCCGGGCAGGTGGCAGCCAGCGTGCTGATCGTGGTGCTCGATGGCGGAGCTTCGGCGCTGATGGGGCGCACGCTGGCCAGCGTGGATGAATGGCAGCGCCAGGGTGGCAGCAATCTTGCGCTTACCGTATTCAGCCAGGCGCCGGCACCGGATGATCTTGCTCTGAGCAGTGAGTGGCTGGCCTGGCCGGGTGAATTGGTGTCGGGCTTGAACGACTTGATCGGTCGCAGCGACGCAGATTGGTTCATCGTGCTCAATGCCGGCGACGAGTTGCTTCCCGGCGGCAGGCTGCGCGTGGATCTGCGTTTGCCGCAGACGCAAGCCTTGATGGTCTTCTGTGATGAGATCTACCGCGCCGGCAAGCGTATGGGGCCAGCGTTTCGCCCGGATATCAATCTCGACCTGCTAGTGAGCCTACCCGCCACTATGGCCACTCACTGGCTGTTCCGGCGTGATGCCGCGATGGCTCTGGGCGGCTTCAATGCCGAATTGCCCGGGGCGTTGGAGTTCGACCTGATTCTGCGCATGATCGAGCAGCATGGTCTGCACGCTGCCGAGCACATCGCCGAGCCTTTGCTGATCAGCGAGGCCGCGGTGCTGGAAGACAATCCCGATGAAGTCGCCGCGCTGAGCCGGCATCTGGATAACCGCGGCTATCTGCAGCACCAAGTGCAATCCATCATGCCTCGGCACTATCGCGTGAAGTACGCGAATGCTGCTCAGCCCTTGGTGTCGATCCTGATTCACACCAAGGACCATCTGGCCTTGTTGCAGCGTTGCGTCGAAAGCATCCTGGAAAAGACCCGATACGCACGCTACGAAGTCATCATCGTCGACAACGCCAGCGAGAACCCGGAAGCGGTCAACTGGCTGGCGGGGATGGAGTCCATCGGTGGCGACAAGATCCGCATCGTCCGTGCGCAGCAGCCCTCCAGCGTTTCTGCGCTCGATAACCTTGGTGCTCGGTACGCCCTGGGCGAGTACCTGGTATTGCTCAGCAGCGTCACTGCGATCATCCAGGAAGACTGGCTCGATGCGTTGCTCAACCACGCCCAGCGGCCGGAAGTCGGTATCGTCGGGGCCAAATTGCTGTATCCGACCGGTCAGTTGCAGCACGCCGGCATCGTGTTGGGGCTGGGTCCTGGCGCAGAGCATCCATTGCTGGGTGCCCCAGGGGACGCCCATGGCTATATGCAGCGGCTGCTGGTCGATCAGAATTACAGCGCGGTCAGCGCCGGCTGCTTGATGGTGCGACGGTCAGTGTTCGACGAGGTCGATGGCCTCGACGAGGCGCGGTTCAAGGTTGCATTTGCCGAGGTCGATCTTTGCCTGAAAGCTGCCGAACTGGGCTATCTGACGGTCTGGACTCCGCATTGCGTGTTGATGCATGAGGGCAACGCCGGTCAGAAAGCGATCGATATCCTCGATCCTGCCGCCAAGCTCGAGCACTTTGCGGTCGATCAGCAGGCCTTGTATGAGAAGTGGCTGCCGGTGCTCGCCAAGGACCCCGCCTACAATCCCAATCTGTCCCTCAATGGCGGCGGTTTCGAGGTGGAGGGGCGCGCTGCCTTGACCTGGCGGCCGCTGACCTGGCGCCCTTTGCCGGTCATGCTGGTCCATCCGGCGGATACCGAGGTTTCGGCGAGCCGACGAATCAACCAGCCATTCCAGGACGCGTGCGATG
This sequence comes from Pseudomonas sp. GW821-FHT01A09, assembly GCF_058986725.1. NCBI lineage: Bacteria > Pseudomonadati > Pseudomonadota > Gammaproteobacteria > Pseudomonadales > Pseudomonadaceae > Pseudomonas > Pseudomonas sp. GW821-FHT01A09. The sequence goes on along the minus strand of NZ_JBYSWB010000008.1, from coordinate 125,600 downwards.
CCGGTCTGATCGACGGGGTGAGCAGTCGCTCTCTGCTGGGGGTGGTGGAGCTGCAGCGTCTGCAGCCGGATGTCATCGTGCTCCCGCGCCGGATCGACACCACGCGTCTGGCGTTGATGCGCAAGCTCAAGGCATTCTCCGGCGCGTTCAAGGTGCTGGATTTCGATCACTACCCGCTCGGTCTGGATTTCAGCAACAGCGTCAACGGTGGCGGCGCCGACATCAGTCACGCCATTGACGATGCATTGAGCTGTGTCGATCGCCTGGTGGTGCCGACCCCAGCGCTGGCCGAGATCTTTCAGGGGCGCCATGGGGACATCCGGGTGGTGCCGACTCGGCTCGGCCACGACTGGGCCCAGGTCGAGGCGAAGCACGAGCGGTTGGCACGTCCTCGAGTCGGCTGCTTCATGGGCGCTCTCCACGATATCGACGTCACCTTGATCGAGCCGGTGCTGCAAGCGCTGGCGGGCGAGGTCGATTGGGTGTTCCTCGACAAGGCGCCGCTCGGGCTGCGCGAATACGCCGCCGAAACCTGGCTCGATGTCCACGGCCAGCATGGCCCGGCGCAACTGGCCGGGCTGCGCCTCGACCTGGCGTTGATCCCGCTGACTCTGACGGTCGCCAACCACTGCCGCAGCAATGTCCTGGCGCTCGAATACGGCGCCTGTGGGATCCCGGTGATCGCCAGCGATGTCATCGGTCTCAGGGGTGACTTGCCGTTGACGCGCCTGCCCCGCGAGCCGATGCGCTGGATCGCCGAGATCCGCGCGCTGTTGAGCGACAGTGATGCGTGCATCGATCAGGGCCGGCAACTGTGCACGGCAGTGCGCAACGACTGGATCATCGACCCTCACGCCGCGCAGCAGTGGCTAAAGACATGGTTGCCAACATGACGATTTCAACCTTGACGGGGCATGGTTCGCCGCTTGCAGGAAGGACGCTATGGCACGGATAAACGTTTTGGTATTCCCCTGCGGGTCCGAGAACGCCTGCGAGATTCATCAGGCGCTGGTCCACTCGGTACACGTCAATCTGTTCGGCGCCTCGAGTGTGGACGATCACGGGCGCATGCTGTTTGCCGATTACGCCGGCGATCTGCCGCGGATCACAGCGACGGACTTCGACGAAGCCTTCGCTAGTCTGCTCAAACGCTGGAACATCGAACTGCTGTTCGCCACCCACGACACCGTGCAGGACTACCTCGCCAGCCGCGTTGCGCAATGGGGCGTGACCTTGGTCAACGGCGACCCGCAGGCGTCACTGCTGTGCCGCCACAAGTCGCAGACCTACGACCTGTTTGCCGATCAACCCTGGTCGCCGCGGGTGTATGCCAGTGTGCAGCAAGTCGATGCCTGGCCCGTCGTGGTCAAGCCTGATCTGGGCCAAGGCGGCCAAGGCGTCAGCATCGCATACACGGCGGTGCAGGCGCAGATGGCTGTGGATCAGGTGCAGGCTCCGGTGCTGGTGGAGCATCTGCCTGGCGAAGAGATCACCGTGGACTGTTTTTCGGACCGCAATCGCCGCCTGGTGTGGGTCGGTCCGCGAACTCGCGAGCGAGTCAGAGCCGGTATCGCCATGCGTTGTCGGCCGCTGGAGCTCTCTGCTGATATCAACGCCATCGCGGCGTTGATCAACGAGCGGATCAAGGTACGGGGGCCATGGTTCTTTCAATTGAAAAAGGACGGCCACGATCATTGGAAGCTGCTGGAGGTGAGCTGCCGCGTCGCCGGCGCCATGGTCGTGCAGCGGGCGCGGGGCATCAACCTGCCGCTCTTGGCAGTGCAGGACTTCATGGGCCGCGATGTCACACCGCTGCCTGTCGCTGGCGTTACCCTTATCGAACGGCGAATCATGACGCTCGCCGAGCTGGAGCATGATTTCCACAAGGTCTATATCGATTTTGACGAAACCGTCGTCATGGATGGCCGGGCGATACCCTCGACGATGTTCTTCCTGTATCGCATGCTGGCCAGGGGCAAGACGTTGATCCTGGTTACGCGCCACGCGGGGGATCCGTTGCACGCCCTGGCGCAGGCGCGGATCGACCCCGGACTATTTGCTGAAATCCTTCATCTGCGTCAGGGCGAGAAAAAATCGGCGTTCATCCATGGCAAGGCCATTTTTATCGACAATCATTTTCCTGAGCGATTGGATGTCGCCACGGTCTGCGGTATTCCCGTGTTCGATGTGGATGCCCTGGAGTTCTTCAATTGAAGCCAGTCTCGCGAATGACACTCGGTACCTTGGCGCGGGCTTATCGTATGGAACCTGATCATGACTGACAAAGCCTCCCCATCACTGCAGCCAGCGCATTACCAGACGCTGGAAAAACTGCGAATCGAGAGCCTGTTGCAGCAATGGTGCGCGGCCTCGGCGCGGCCGCTTTCCATCCTGGACTACGGTTTTGGTACTGGCAAGTATCTGCCGCTGTTCAAGTCTTTGAACATGGAAATAAGCGGCGTCGACGTGAATCGCGATTACATCCAGCGCGCCCGGGATCAAGGTGTCGATGCGTATCATGCCGACGATATGGAGCAGTTGGGCAAGTCGTTCGACGTCATCTTCCTAAGCCACTTGATCGAGCATCTGACGCCCGAACAGTTGATGCCGCTGCTGGATCGGCTCATTGCGTTGCTGTCGGATCAAGGGCGATTGATCATCGTTTGTCCGACGCTCGGCGAGCGATTCTTTTATGATTTTTCGCATATCCGGCCGTATTACCCACAAAGTATTCGCCATGCCTTCGGGCAATCGACATCGCCGCTGTCGTACGGCGCGTCTGAACGGTTGGTCCTCAAGGACATCCATTTTTTCAAGGACCCCTATCGCACCCGCAAGTGGCGATCCTTCTATGTGCCAAGCAGCCCGTTGCACGGGTTTACCAAGGGGGTCAACCAATTGTGCGATGTGGCGTGGCGCCTGAGCGAAGGCCGCATTGGTGTGATCAGCTCATGGCTCGGGGTGTATACGCGACCCTGAGCCAGAGCGCTGGCGGCGGATGATGGGTGCTACTGCGTTGCCGGCCGATACTGCAGCGCCTCGGCGATATGGCCGCGCTGAATCTGCTCGACGTGCTCGAGATCGGCCAGCGTGCGCGCAACCTTCAGCAGCCGGTGGGCCGAGCGGAGCGACAGGGTCAAGCGTTCGCAGGCGGTTTCGAGCCATTGCTCGTCGGCTCTGCTGAGCGGGCAGTGCTGGCGCAAGCCGGGCAGGTCGAGGAAGGCGTTGGCGCAGCCCTGTCGGCGATTTTGCCGATCCCGCGCCTCGGCCACCCGTTGCGCGGCGTTGGCGCTGTCGTCTCCGGCCGTGGGTTGATGGGCGAGGGCAGTCGCTTCGCGGGCGACGGTGAGATGCAGGTCGATGCGATCGAGCAGCGGGCCGGAAAGTTTGTTGCGGTAGCGCTGGATCTGGTCGGCGCTGCACTGGCAACGGCCGGTGGATTCGCCCAGATAGCCGCACGGGCAGGGGTTCATGGCTGCTACCAGTTGGAAGCGCGCGGGAAAACGAATCCGGTCCCGAGCGCGGGCGATGACGATTTCGCCACTCTCCAGCGGTTCGCGCAGCACCTCCAGGACCTTTCTGTCGAATTCCGGAAGTTCGTCGAGAAACAACACGCCATGGTGCGCCAAGGTAATTTCGCCAGGTTGCGGACGACTCCCGCCACCGACCAGCGCCGCCCCCGACGCGGAGTGATGCGGATGCCGAAACGGTCGCTGCGGCCAGTGCTTGAGGGGCACATGGCTGGCGACTGATTGAATCGCCGCCACCTCCAGCGCCTCGCGTTCGTCCAGGGGCGGCAGCAGCCCGGGCAGGCGGCTGGCGAGCAAGGTCTTGCCGGTGCCCGGCGGGCCGCTGAACAGCAGGTTGTGCGCACCCGCCGCGGCGATCAGCAAGGCACGCTTGGCGGCGATCTGCCCCTGCACCTCGCTCAGGTCCGGATAGGGCTTGTTCACCAGCAACAGGCCATTGGCCTGAAACGGCCCGATCGGCATCTTGCCGTTGAAGTGCGCCACCAGGCCTTGCAGGGTATCGGCGGCGAGCACCACCAGGCCGCCAGCGAGCGCCGCCTCCTCCGCATTCTCCCGCGGCACCACCAATGCACGCCCGGCATCCCGTGCTGCCAAGGCGGCCGGCAACACGCCTTGCACTGGCCGCACCGCCCCCGACAACGCCAACTCGCCCAGGCATTCAACCTCGCGCAGGGCCGCAATCGGCAACTGTCCGCTGCCAGCGAGGATGCCCAATGCGATCGCCAGATCGAAGCGGCCACCGTCCTTGGGCAGATCGGCCGGAGCGAGGTTGAGGGTGATGCGCCGTGCCGGAAATTCCAGGCCGGAGTTGAGGATGGCGCTGCGCACGCGGTCCTTGCTCTCTTTCACCGATGCCTCCGGAAGGCCGACCAGCGTCAGAGCCGGCAGCCCGTTGGCAAGATGGGCTTCGACCGTGACGGCCGGCGCGCCGACGCCGACCTGGGCGCGGCTATGGACGATAGCGAGGGACATGGGGGGATGCTCCGTGCAGTTCTGGGTGACCGCTTCCTGCGGTAGTGGGCACGAGCGTAGTGAAGTTTGCGGGATACGGGGAAGGGAGTTTGATGCATGGTGTTTCCAGCAGTCGGATGCATCGTTATGCCCTCTGCATTACAGCATGAGGCCACGGACGTTTTTGGGTCCATGATCTCCCGCTCGTCAACACTGGGTACCCTAGACTGCTTTTCGCCCCCATGATATCAACGCAATCATTGATATCACTGGAGGCCGAAATGGCCAGTATCACTATCAGAAACCTTGAGGACGGCCTAAAGACGGCGCTGCGCGTTGAAGCCGCTAACAACAATCGTTCCATGGAGGAAGAGGCGCGGATTATCCTGCGTACGGCCCTTAGCTATAAAAAAAACCGTGGTGGCCTTGGGTCCAGGATCGCCGCGATGTTCGCGGATGAGTCGGTCGAGCTTGAGTTGCCGCAGAGGCGCGAACTCCCTCGGGCAGGGGCCTTTGACGAATGATCGTGTTGGATACCAGTGTCATTTCCGAACTTGCGCAGCGAACCTGAGCGGTGTGTCGTCGATTGGCTCGACGCTCAGGCTGCAGATCAGATTGCAATAACGGCCGTCACTGTCGGCGAGCTGCTTTATGGCATTGCCAGGTTACCCGATGGAAAGCGCAAGCAACGTCTGCATCAGTTGGCCAAGAATCTCGTCGAAGAGCATTTTGCGGAGGCGGTTCTTGCCTACGATGTACGGGCAGCACAAATTTATTCGGCCCTAGTAGCGCGCATTGAATCCAAAGGAAGAGCAGTCTCGATTGCAGATGCGCAGATCGCTGCCATCTGCATCGAGCATGAGGCGCTGCTGGCGACACGTAATTGCAAGGATTTCGAGCATCTTGGCGTCCAGCTGATCAATCCCTGGCTAACCGCCTGAGCGCAGCCATCATAGCGCCAACCCCGCCCGATCCCCCATGTACATCTCCAACCGCGAGCGCAGCCAGCGTTCGGCGGGGTCGGTGTCCATGACGCTCAGCCACACCATCGAAAGATCCAGCGGCGGGGTGTCGAAGGGCACCGGTTCGTCGAACAGATTGCCCCACTTCGCCATGGCCGTGGCGGCGTAGTCGGGCAAGCCGGCGAGCATATCGGTACCGGCCAGCAGCGCCGGCAGCGAGCTGAATTGCGGCACCGAGAGCACCACGCGGCGTTTGCGGCCGATTTCTTCGAGCCACTCATCGGCGATGCCGGAGGTGTTGGCCGTGTGCGATACCAGTACGTGGGGCCGGGCGCAGTACTCGTCCAGCGTCAGCGGTTTGTCCGAAGCATCGGCACGCAGCACCCGGGCATGCATGCGCCGCAGCAACTTGCGCTTGGCGTTGGCGGGCAGGCCGCGGGTCTGGCTGATGCCGACGGTGATATCGCCGCTGGCCAGCAGATCTGGGATGCGCCAGTAATCGACGTGCTGCACCACCACCACGATGTTCGGCGCCTCTTCACGCATGGCCCGCAGGAAGGGCGGCAGCAAGCCGAACTCGACGTCGTCCGAGAGGCCCACGCGAAAGGTCATGGAGCTGGTGCCGGGATTGAAGTCGTGGCTCAGGCTCAGGGCCACGGACATGGCGTCAAGCGCGGGGCCCAGGTGGCGGATGATTTCTTCGGCGCGCGAAGTGGGCTCCATGCGGTGTCCGACGCGCACGAACAGCGGATCGTTGAATAAGGTGCGTAAACGATTTAGCGCTGCACTGATTGTGGGCTGGCCCAGGAACAGCTTTTCTGCCGCGCGAGTGACGTTGCGTTCCTGCATGAGGGTTTCGAACACCACCATCAGGTTGATATCGGCCTTGCGCAACTCATTGCGGTTCATCGGCAGCGTTCCTGCTAGTCCATTGTCAGCACGAAGTGTAGGAATACCGCAGGGTTTGCTGCAATAGCTGCGTGGCCTGTTCGCGGGCCCACAATCGGTATTGCCAAGGCTGTGGGAGATTCTATGGTCTTGCGCAAACCGTGTCGGCCCCTTCGCCAGCAAGCTGTGCTCCCACAGATGCACGACTCAGGCCCGGTTTGCACTGTGGGAGCATGGCTTGCCCGCGAGGGCGTCGGTACAGGCGCCGCTACATCATGGCTGGGGCGTCAACCGCGCCTCAAGCTCGGCCACTTTCGCTTCGAGGCTCTCAAGGCGTGCCCGGGTGCGGGCCAGGACGATCATCTGGCTGTCGAATTCTTCACGGCTGACCAGGTCCAGCTTGCTGAAACCGCTTTGCAGCAGAATCTTGAATTGACTCTCCAGTTCGGCCTTGGGCTGGGCGGTGTCGCCACTGAACAGTTTCGAGGCGTGATCGCTCAGGGCATCGAGAAAGGCTTTGGGGGCGAGCATGGCGAATTTCCTGAGAAGAAGGCCGGCCAGTGTATCACGCAGTGTCTATAGTCAATCAGCGACGCGGGGCGCACGGTTTTGGCGCATTGCCCGCACGCGCCCTGCACCATCAGCGTGCGAGCGCGGTGCGCCAAGGCTGAGCGGAGCGGGCAGGCGCTGGGGAATCAGCTGAAAACGCCGGGTTTGCAAGACATGGCAAGGTTTCTGCTTAGTCGCAAGTGACCCATGCACTGATGCAGTCGCTGTGACGATGCAGTGCGCAGGCGGAGCGGGAAGTGTTTCGTCAGGAGCAGTTTCTGGTGTCGGTCTGGGGATGCAAGACCGGCGATGCGTTACAAAGCCAGTCACTGCGCTTAGACTTGAGCTGGGTTTGTTTTCCTGGGGCAAGTCCACCAATTCGGGAGAGAGTTTCATGAAGCTAGTCACTGCCATCATCAAGCCATTCAAGCTGGACGACGTCCGCGAATCGCTGTCGGAAATCGGCGTGCAGGGTATCACTGTCACGGAAGTCAAAGGCTTCGGTCGTCAGAAGGGTCACACCGAGCTGTACCGCGGCGCGGAATACGTCGTTGATTTTCTGCCCAAGGTGAAGATCGACGTCGCTATCGACGACAAGGATCTGGACCGGGTAATCGAGGCGATCACCAAGGCGGCCAACACCGGCAAGATCGGGGACGGCAAGATCTTCGTGGTCAATCTGGAACAGGCTATTCGGATCCGTACCGGCGAAACCGATACAGACGCAATCTAAAGCCGCTTCATAATAAAGCCCCAGGAGTAAACAATATGACTCTGCGTCAATTCGCAGGGCTAGGAGCCCTGTTGTCCCTCGTAATGCCAGGCCTGGCCATGGCAGACGAGGCGGCAGCCCCCGTTGCCCCCGTCCTCAACTCCGGCGACACCGCCTGGATGTTGACCTCCACCGCGCTGGTGCTGTTCATGACCATTCCCGGCCTGGCGCTGTTCTACGGTGGCATGGTCCGCACCAAGAACATCCTGTCGGTAATGATGCAGTGCTTCGCCATCACTGGCCTGATCAGCATCCTGTGGATGATCTACGGCTACAGCATGGCGTTCGACACCACTGGCATGGAACAGGGCGTCGTCAACTTCAACTCCTTCGTAGGCGGCATGTCCAAGGCCTTCCTGAGCGGCGTCACCCCTGCCAGCCTGACCGGTCCTGCCGCATTGTTTCCTGAGGCGGTGTTCGTCACCTTCCAGATGACCTTCGCGATCATTACCCCGGCGCTGATCGTCGGTGCGTTCGCCGAGCGTATGAAATTCTCCGCCATGCTGGTGTTCATGGGTATCTGGTTCACCCTGGTCTATGCGCCGATCGCGCACATGGTCTGGAGTGGCAACGGTGGCCTGCTGTGGGACTGGGGCGTCCTGGACTTCGCCGGCGGCACCGTGGTGCACATCAACGCTGGTGTGGCTGGCCTGGTGGCTTGCCTGGTACTGGGCAAGCGCAAAGGCTACCCGACCACCCCGATGGCCCCGCACAACCTGGGCTACACCCTGATCGGCGCGGCCATGCTGTGGGTCGGCTGGTTCGGCTTCAACGCCGGTTCCGCCGCTGCGGCCAACGGCACTGCCGGTATGGCGATGCTGGTCACCCAGATCGCTACCGCCGCTGCTGCACTGGGCTGGATGTTCGCCGAGTGGCTGACCCACGGTAAGCCAAGCGCACTGGGCATCGCCTCGGGCGTGGTCGCTGGTCTGGTCGCAATCACTCCGGCTGCCGGTACCGTTGGCCCGATGGGCTCGCTGGTCATCGGCCTGTCCGCTGGCGTGGTGTGCTTCTTCTGCGCCACCAGCCTCAAGCGCAAACTGGGCTACGACGACTCCCTGGACGCCTTCGGCGTGCACGGTATCGGCGGTATCCTCGGCGCGATCCTGACCGGTGTATTCGCGGCCCCTTCGCTGGGCGGCTTCGGCACCGTGCAAGACATCGGCGCACAAGTCTGGATCCAGTGCAAAGGCGTGGGCTTCACCGTCGTCTACACCGCCATCGTCACCTTCATCATCCTCAAGGTGCTGGATGTGGTCATGGGCCTGCGTGTAAGCGAAGAGGAAGAGTCCGTCGGCCTCGACCTGGCGCAGCACAACGAGCGTGGCTACAACCTGTGATTGATCCGCGCGTGTGAAAAATGCCCGGCTTGCCGGGCATTTTTTTGCCTGGCGTTTGTCATCTGTAGACGCGGCGCTCGGCTCGGACGCGGCCTTGGCCGCATAGGGGTAAAACGGCACTGTACGGCGGCTTGCGAGCCGGTGGTAAGTGTCTGTTACCGAGTTACACAACCAAGCACGTCCGACCCCCTTTGTTTTTTCTTGCAGCGCGCTAGAATGCGCCCCGAACGTCTGGAGAAGCGTATGTGGCAGCAAACCACCATCACCTTGCGGGCACGCCCACGGGGCTTCCACCTGGTGACCGACGAATTGCTGGCCGCACTACCGCAACTGCGGGCCTGCCGGACCGGATTGGTGCATTTTTTGCTGCAACACACGTCGGCATCGCTGACCGTCAATGAAAATGCCGACCCAGCGGTACGTCGAGATTTCGAACGTTTTTTCAATCGGCTGATCCCACAGGGAACAGCGGGCTTTGAACACAACGACGAAGGTGACGACGACCTGCCGGCGCACTTCAAGGCGAGCCTGTTGGGCTGTCAGCTGACGTTACCGGTAACCGATGGGCGGCTTGCGCTAGGAACCTGGCAAGGCGTCTATCTGGGCGAACACCGCGATCACGGTGGTGCTCGCAGGGTGCTTGCCACCTTGTATGGCGAGGACGTTTGACCGCTGGTAAGCAGCGGATATGAATTTTTCCCGGCAGGGGTCGACAGGCGACCCGGCTGGGCTATAAATAATCTGCTTTCGCAAGTCATGAGGTAGAACAATGAGCGACGATGATCTGGAAAACGACGAACTCGAAGTAGGCGACGAGGACGATACCGAGGAAGGCCTGGAAGCGGCCGGCGCCGAAGACGTGGCTGACGACAGCGGTGACGATACCCCGGTCCCTGCGGCCAAGGGCAAGAAGGCTGCGGTGTCGGTCGACGAATTGCCGAGTATCGAGGCCAAGAACAAGGAACGCGATGCACTGGCTCGCGCGATGGAAGAGTTTCTGTCGCGGGGTGGCAAGGTGCAGGAAGTCGAGCCGAATGTGGTGGCAGATCCACCCAAGAAGCCCGACAACAAGTACGGTAGCCGCCCTATCTGAGTGCTTGCGTCCCCGGAAAAGCCCGCCGTCGCTGCGGGTTTTTTTGTGGCTGGAATTAATCCTGCCTATTCGACATTACCCTGTGGTGAGGGGGCTTGCTGCCGAGAGGGCGTAAATGATTGACCTCGGTGTTTCAGTGCCGACCTCTCGGGAGCAAGCCCCTCACCACATGGGTTAGAGGTTGCGCAGGGTCTCGGGCAGTTGCGCCAGGCTGTGAATCTCGGCATCCGGCGCATGCTCGGCGTCCCAGGGCTTGTGCTGCGGGTTGTACCAGACGGCGCGCAGCCCGGCCCGCTGAGCGCCGGCGATGTCGTCGACCGGGTGATCGCCGACGTGCACCGCGCGCGCGGCTTCGGCGCCGCCCAGGCGCAGGGCCTCCAGGAAGGGCGCCGGGTCGGGTTTGCCGATTCCCAGGTCCTCGGCGCACAGGGCGAACTTGAAGTGATGCATCAGCCCCAGCCGACGCACATCGGCGTTGCCGTTGGTCACCACCCCCAAGGTGTAATGCGCGCTCAGCTGCTCCAGCGTCGGCAGCACGTCGGCGAACAGCTCCACCTGATGGCGCGCGTGCAGGAAGACCTCGAAGCTCTCGTCGCCCAGCCGCTTGGCCTCAGCCTCGGCGTAACCGGCGTCTCGCAGCGCGTGAAAGAGCACCCGCCGACGCAACGCACTGATACGGTGCTGCAAGCCAGGCTCGGCCGTCACCAGCCGAGTGCGAATCGCCATCAAGGCTTCCCGTGGAAACGGGCCCAGATCTGGTGCATGGGCTGCCAGCCAATCGCGCAAGGTGGCTTCGGCACTGACGATGATGGGCGCGGTATCCCAAAGGGTGTCGTCGAGGTCGAAAGTGATCAGCTCTAGCGTCATGAGTCGTTGCCTTTACTGCGTTTGGCCCGGGGATGGGCGTTGTCGTAGACCGCGGCCAGGTGCTGGAAGTCCAGGTGGGTGTAGATCTGCGTGGTGGCGATGTCGGCGTGGCCGAGCATTTCCTGGACCGCGCGCAGGTCCTGAGAGGACTCCAGCAGGTGGCTGGCGAAGGAGTGTCGCAACATGTGCGGATGCAGATTCTGCCCCAGCTCGCGCTCGCCCGCGGCCTTGACCCGCAGCTGAATGGCCCGGGGACCCAGGCGTCGGCCTTGCTGGCTGACGAACACGGCGTCGTCGGCGGGATTGCTCAGGGCGCGCAGCGGCAGCCACTGCTGCAGCGCTTCACGAGCCTTGCGACCCACCGGCAGCACGCGGGTCTTGCTGCCCTTGCCATGGACCTGCACCAGGCCGTCGGCGAGGTCGAGTTGCTCGAGGTTGAGGCCAGTCAGCTCCGACAGGCGCAAACCCGAGGAGTAGAAGAGTTCGAGGATGGCCTGATCGCGCCGGGCCAGGAAGTCATCCTCCAGTGCGCCCTCAAGCAGTTGCAGAGTGCGATCGGTATCGAGGGTCTTGGGCAGCCGACGTTCACCCTTGGGGGGCGCCAGGCCATTGGCCGGATCGTGGTCGCACAGCCCCTCTCGATTGAGGTAGCGGTAAAACCCGCGCACGGCGCTCAGCAGGCGGCCGATGCTGCGGCTCGATTGGCCCTGCTGGTGCAGTTTGGCCACCAGCCGCCGCAAGCGCTGGATATCCAGCGATGCCCAGCTGGTCAGGCCTTCCTTGGTGCAGAAGGCCAGGACCTTGTCCAGATCACGGCGGTAGGCGTCGAGGGTGTGGGGCGACACCTGACGCTCACTGCGCAGATGCGTGCAGTAGGCGTCGAGCGGTGTCTGCATGGTCAGCGGACCGAGCGCAGCGCGCTGGTGAAGCGGGGCAGCACACGGCTGAGGACTTCGCCGATATAGCCGAGGAACAAGGTGCCCACCGAGCTTTTGTAGTGCTGCGGGTCACGGCTGGCGATGGCCAACAGGCCTTGGCCGCCGTTGAGGGTGACCAGGGCGGTCGAGCCGATCTGCGCGCGCTGTTCCTCGCCGAACAAGAAGTCCAGCTCGTGATCGCGCAAGGTCCCGGCCACGCTTTTACCGTCCGTGAGCAAACTGCCGATGGCGCCCTGTGCCTCGGCGCCGGTGACCGAGCGGCCCACGGGCGTCGGCGTGTCGCTGAACAGGATGAGGCTGACGAAGGGCACCTGAAATTCCTGGCGCAGACTGTCTTCCACGGCCATGACCACTTCTTCGAGGCTGCCGGCATCCATCAGGGCGAGGATCAAACGGCGGGTCTTGTCGAACAGCCGATCGTTGTCGCGGGCGACGTCCATCAACTGCGACAGCCGATGGCGCATCTCGATGTTGCGTTCGCGCAGCAGTTTCATCTGCCGCTCGACCAGCGACACGGTATCGCCGCGCTGGTGAGGCAGGCGCAACGAGGTCAACAGCTCCTCGTGCTCGACGAAAAAGTCGCCGTGCTCACGCAGGTAGGCGGCCACATCTTCGGCCGCCAGCACCGGTTCCTCGGGCAGATCACTCATAAGCGCACTTGTCCTTCATACACGCGAACCGCAGGGCCCGTCATGATCACTGGATGGCCTTCGCCGGCCCACTCGATGGACAGGCGGCCGCCGGTGAGGTCGAGGGTCAGGGGCGAGTCCATCCAGCCCTGGCTGATGGCCGCGACGGCGGCAGCGCAGGCACCGGTACCGCAGGCCTGGGTTTCCCCGGCGCCGCGTTCCCATACCCGCAGCTGTGCGCGATGGCGGTCGATGATCTGGATGAAGCCGACGTTGACCCGCTGCGGGAAGCGCGGGTGATGCTCGATCTTCGGCCCCAGCTCGCGAACCGGCGCGCTGTTGACGTCTTCGACTCGCAGCACGGCATGGGGATTGCCCATGGACACGGCGAAAATCTGTTCGGTCCGGCCTTCGACGTCCAGCTTATAGGTCAGCGCACGGGCGTCGGCCTGGAACGGGATATCCGCCGGCACCAGCCGTGGCGCGCCCATGTCGACGCTGATCTGGCCGTCGTTGCGTACGTCGAGCTCGATCACGCCGCCCTTGGTTTCGACGCGGATCAGCTTCTTGGCGGTCAGGCGCTTGTCCAGCACGAAGCGGGCGAAGCAGCGCGCACCGTTGCCGCACTGTTCGACTTCCGAGCCATCGGAATTGAAGATCCGGTAGCGGAAGTCGACGTCCGGATTGCTCGGTGCCTCGACGATCAGCAATTGATCGAAGCCGATGCCGGTGTTGCGGTCGCCCCATTGCTTGGCGTGTTTGGCCTGGATGTGCGCGTGCTGGCTGACCAGGTCGAGGACCATGAAGTCGTTGCCCAGGCCGTGCATCTTGGTAAAACGCAGCAGCATGGGTTTACTCCGGCAGCAGGCTTTCGCCGGCATACAGCTCGGCTACGGTCTCGCGGCGGCGCACTTCGAAGGCCTGGTCGCCATCGACCAGCACTTCGGCGCAACGGCCACGGGTGTTGTAGTTGGAGCTCATGACGAAGCCATAGGCACCGGCTGAATGCAGGGCCAGCAGGTCGCCTTCGGCGATGGCCAACTGACGATCCTTGGCGAGGAAGTCGCCGGTTTCGCAGATCGGCCCGACCACATCGTAGGCGCGCGGCTCGACATCGGCACGGGGCGCGACGGCGGTGACGTTCATCCAGGCCTGGTACAGGGCCGGGCGAATCATGTCGTTCATGGCCGCGTCGACGATGGCGAAATCCTTGAATTCGGTGTGCTTGAGGTATTCGACCTGGGTCAGCAGCACGCCGGCGTTGGCGACGATGTAGCGGCCCGGCTCGAACACCAGCGCCAGATCGCGGCCGGCGATGCGCTCGCGCACAGCCTTGATGTAGTCGCCCACCAGTGGCGGCTCTTCGTCGCGATAACGCACACCCACGCCGCCACCGAGGTCGATGTGGTGCAGGTGAATGCCGCAGTCGCCCAGGCGATCGATCAAGCCCAGCAGGCGATCGAGCGCGTCGAGGAAGGGCGGCAGACTGGTCAGCTGCGAGCCGATGTGGCAATCGACACCGATGACATCCAGGTTGGGCAGCTGCGAGGCGCGGATGTAGACATCCTCGGCGTCAGCGATGGCGATGCCGAACTTGTTTTCCTTGAGGCCGGTGGAGATGTACGGGTGGGTGCCGGCATCGACATCGGGGTTGACGCGCAGGGAGATCGGCGCGCGCTTGCCCAGCTCGGCAGCCACCACTTGCAAACGTTCGAGCTCGTCGGTGGACTCGATATTGAAGCAGTGCACACCGACTTCCAGGGCGCGGCGCATGTCTTCGCGGGTCTTGCCGACACCGGAGAAGACGATTTTGTCGGCCTTGCCGCCAGCCGCCAGGACGCGTTCCAACTCGCCACCCGAAACGATATCGAAGCCTGCGCCCAGGCGGGCCAGGACGTTCAGCACGCCGAGGTTGGAGTTGGCCTTGACCGCGTAGCAGACCAGATGCGGCACACCGGCCAGGGCATCGGCATAGGCGCGATACTGGCCCTCGATGTGGGCGCGGGAGTACACGTAGGTGGGCGTGCCGAACCGCTGCGCAAGGGCAGACAATGCGACGTTTTCCGCGAACAGCTCACCGTCGCGGTAGTTGAAAGCGTCCATGGTGATCCCTTGATCAGTAGTGCTTGTGGGTTTTGCTCTGCGACGACTTCTGGTCAGCCGGCGACGCGCTGCCATCGGGCATGTACAGCGGGCCTTTTTGACCACAGGCACTCACGAGGCAGGCAATCGCGACAAGCGCAGCCAGGGAGGAGATCATGCGCTTCATGGCGACATCCTTTGTATAGGCATTAATTGCGCCCGAGTATACCCAGCCCCCGCCGCCTTGCCTATTCGAGCCGACTGGCTGGTGCCGAGCACGCCGCAGGTCTTTAATCTTTGCATTCGGTGCGCGCTGCTCGTATCGTGCCGCGCTACAGCGTCATCAGACACTTTTCGAGGTTCTTGCAATGAGTTTGACCGAAGCCCGTTTTCACGACCTGGTCGATGCCACCCAAAAAGCACTGGAAGATATTTTCGACGACAGCGAGCTTGATCCTGATCTGGAAATCTCGGCCGGCGTGTTGACCGTCAAGTTCGAAACGGGCGGTTCATTGATCTTCAGCCGCCAGGAACCTCTGCGTCAGTTGTGGCTGGCGGCCAAGAGCGGTGGCTTCCACTTCGACTACGACGAAGAGGAAAGCAACTGGAAATGCGACAAGAGCGAAGAGCTGCTGGGCGAGATGCTCACGCGTCTGGTCAAGGAACAAGCGGGTCACGAGCTCGACTTCACCGCCATCGATGACGAAAGTGAGCGCTGAAACTCCCGTCCGGCCGCCCAAGCCGCTGTACAGCAATGTCAGCCCTGCGGTGCCGTCGCCGTGCATCAGCCTCTGTCGGCTGGACGAGCACAAGGTGTGCCGCGGTTGCATGCGTCATGTCGAGGACATCCGTGAATGGCGCTCGGCCGATGACGCCCGGCGCCGGGTGATCTGCGCGCAGGCCAAGCAGCGCCGCCTTGCCTCAGAGGCTGGTCAGCGCGCTGTTGAGTGAACGCTCCAGCTCGGTCTTGTAGCGCAGGTAGGCCTGGGTCGACGGAGCGCTGTCGGTAAACACCCCTGACAGGTCCAGGTCGGTGATGTAGCACCGGTAGCGCTCGCCGCCGGTGCGCTGGGCAATGATCTGCTGCGCGACCTTGGTGTACAGCTGCGAACCGTGCTCCAGCTCGCTGAATTCCATCTGATTGCAATACAGCGTGATCTGATGCTGATCGGCAGAAGTGCGCTCGATGATCGCCTGGATGTCATAGAACGGCCGCTCCACCGCGCCTTGGGGGGCCAGCCGCGGTTCGGCGGCGCGCGCCGGCCCGGTACCGGTGGCGCTGCCGGCGGGCATCAGCCGGTAGTAGCGCAGCTCCAGCGCCGGCGCCGGGAAGCCGTCTTCCATCGGCCGCAGCGCCTCGCGGCGGAACAGCGTGGAATGAAAAAAGCGCTGCAGCGGCGCCAGCAGGGTGTTTTCGTCGAGGTAGGGCAGGCGCTGACACCAGAGCACATTGAACTCATCCAGCACATACAACTGCGCCTGGCGATCGTACTGGCGGTAGAACACCTGCACGCAGTTCTTCTTGCCTTGGGCCAGCACCAGCGCCAGATCCTGGCCCTCCAATGCATGTTCATCGACCCGTAGCGGGCTGTAGCCGCTTTGCGCCTCGCCCAACTGGGCGATCAGCGCCGGCAGACTCTCGAGCACTGTGTGGGTGACATTGCCACGCACCAGCTTGAGCAGGTGATAGTGCTTTTCGACCTTGAACAGATAGCGATAGTCGCGGTTCTGTTCCAGCAATTGCTGGGCGGTGTTGAACAGCGCCTCGACGCGCTGGGCGATGGCGGCCGCGCGGTTGTGGCAGAAGCAACGCACCCGCAGTCGTGGCGCCGGGCGCCCAGGTACCAGGCCGTTGAGGTAGTCGCGCAGGCAGTCGAGCAGCGCGTGGGGGCTGTCATAGCGGCTGACCTGCACCTCGTTCCAGCTGTTGATCATCACCTGGTCGAGGGTCAGCACCAGGTTTTCTCGCACTCCGGCGTAACTGAGGGAGTCGGTGCGTTCGGTGGTCATCAGGATGTTCAGGTCACGATGATGGCCGAGCGGGTCGACCCCGACATTGACCATCAGCAGCACTTCGGCCGGCACGCTGGGCAGCAGCAACTGCTCGTCGCTGACGTCGTTCTGCTCCAGATCGATGCTTTGCTGCAGGCTGCCGAGCAGGTTGAACAGCTCGAACTCGGTCAGGTCGCTGGTGCCGGGGTGCAAGGCCATGCGCGTGCTGCTGTCGATCACGCCGTTGCGGTGGCTCCAGGCGAGCAGCTCGATCAACTCGCGGCTGCGTTTGAGCGGGGAGAAGTGCTCCCACTCCTGAATGCCGAGGTTGCCGGTGAAGATCGCCCATTGGCTCTGGCCGGGCTCGCGCTTGTTGGGCGATTGCACCAGGGTGAGGGTGTCTTCGGCCAGGTCCGGAGCGATGCCGGGGTTGATGTGTTCGATCTTGCCGGCGCGGCGCTCGAACGCGGCGTACAGGCGACGGCCGAGGATATTCATGTCGCGCCGGTCGGTGGGGGTGCCCATCGGCTGGTTGCGGGCGAATTGGGTGAGGAAGCGGTAGCTGTAGTTGAGTTCGTTGATCAGCGCGCGGCGCTCGCTGCCCACCTGGCGCACCTTCCACTGAGAACGGCTGTCGAGCAGCATCAGTTGGCGCTCGTCCCATTGCCACTCGGTCGTGAGTTTTTCCAGCACCTGGCGTTGCCAGCCCTGACTGCGCAGGCGCGCCGGGCCGCTGAGCTTCTTGTTGACCTTGAGGTAGAACGCCCGGCGCACCAGCTCCAGGCGCTGGGGTTCGTTGCGGGCCAGCAGGTATTCCTCGATGCGTCGGTAGACCATCACGTAGGGATCGAACTCATCGAGGTCGAGCTGGCGGCTGAACACTGCCTGCTTGAAGCGCAGGCTCAGGCATTGCACTTGGGGATGTTCGCTGGCGTAGACCTCGGTCAGCAGCAGCTTGAGCACCGACTTGTATGGCGAATCGATGCCTTTGTAGAGTTGCCACAGGCCGGCGCCGATGAACTCGCCCGGCGGGATGTGCGCCATGTGGCCCAGGTCGAGCACTTCGTTCTCGCGGATGAAGCGCTTGGACAGCAAGGTGTGGGTGTACTCGGCATAGCGCGATTCTTCGTACACCGGCACCAGCCACCACAGCGGCGTGCGCCCGGCCATCCAGATGGCGGTGCGGTAGAACTCGTCGAGCAGCAGGTAATGCTGGGTGCTGCCGCAGTTTTCCGAACTCAGGGCGTCATCGCGCTCGCCTTGAGCGAAGCGTTCGCTGTCGATCAGAAAAAAATGCGCTTCGGCGCCCTGGCTCTCGGCCCAGGCCTCCAGCAATGTGCATTTGCGCGCCAGTTCTTCCTTGCCCTGATCGCTGAGGCTGGCGTCATGGCAGACCCACATGTCCATGTCGCTGTTTTCGGTTTGCGCCAGGGTGCCCAGGCTGCCCATCAGGAACAGCCCGAGAATCGGTCTTGGCAGGTTGCCCTGGCGGGTCTTGTAGGAAAACGAGCGGGTCAGGCGCTGGGCATCGGCCAGCACGTCGTCTTCCGGCTCGTAGGTGGAGATGCCAGCGGGGGTGGAACCGGACACGTAGCCGGGGAGCAGCGGGTGATTGACGTGGAAAAACAGCGGCAGCAGCTTGAGCACGCCCTGCTGGCGACCGGAGAAACCTTCGAGCGCACGGTCCATCCGTCCCTTGTTGATGTCAAGGAAACGCTTGCGCAGCTGGCTGAGGACCTTGCGGTCGATACCCTGATCGAGATCGGGGCGGATTTCATCGTTGCGCGTCATTCAAAACTCAACATCACCCCGGCCGGGTGTGATAACGGGAGGCTCTCGACGGGTTATCGGCGCGAAGGGCGGGATGTTGAGGGTGCAAATAGGGATCTGACGCAAATCAACTGTAGCGAGGGGGCTTGCCCCCGATTCGGTGCGTCAGGCCCATCAGGCTGTCTGCGCTGTTTTTCGGGGGCAAGCCCCCTCGCTACAGGACGGTTGCGGGGAGTCAGGCGGCCTGGGGCAGCTTGAGGATATCCAGCAACGACTGCGCGTGCTCGGCGGCGAGGATGCCGCGGCTGGTGAGATAGCCCCCGTCCTGGAGGGTGATGAGTTCTTTGTCGTGCAGGCGCTGCGCGGCGGCGATGGCCTGTGGTGCGGCGGTGTGGTGGATTTTCAGCCCTTCCTGGGTATTGCCGAGATTGAACAGGGCAAGGATTTCCAGTTCGGCGATCAATTCGGTGGAGTAGGACATAGACAGAGGCGCTCCAGGACTATTGTTATGGACGCGGCAATGCGGACCGCGGCAACCCCGGCTGGTGGCAGCGGGGTTTTTCTAGTGTAGTCAGGGTCTGGAAGTTCTGCCTGCTTTGCTACATCCCGATGTTTCAGTTGCGCTCGGGGGGCAGTTCCGGGAGCGCGCGCAGGGCGGTTTCGTACCACTGCGAGTCGAACGGGCGGTCGGCGTCGAGCATGGCGTCGATCTCGTAGGCCAGCACGTGGGCCATCAACTCGACGATGTCGTCATGTTCATAGCCGACCAGCTTGAGCTTGTTGTAGGTGGCTTTGGCGGCGGCCGGCTCGCCACTTTCCAGCTGGTTCTCGATGGCCTGGATGAGAGTGGATTCGACGAACTCTTCTTCGTCTTCCTGGTTAATGTCGTTCGCTTCGCTCATGGGCGTAGCCTCCAAACAAGTGAGAAAGGTAGCGAGGCGGCTTGCCCCCGATCTGCTGTGTCAGTCACCCACCGGCTGCTGACAGGATTTTTCGGGGGCAAGCCCCCTCGCTACAGTGGATCAGCGGCTGGCGAGCAGCGCCTGGCCGCGAGCTACGGCGGCCTTGACCTGTGCCGGGGCGGTGCCGCCGATATGGTCGCGGGCGTTGACCGAGCCTTCGAGGGTGAGCACTGCAAACACGTCCTGTTCGATCTGGTCGCTGAACTGGCGCAGTTCTTCGAGGCTCATCTCGGCCAGGTCCTTGCCACTCTCGACGCCGTATTTCACGGCGTGGCCAACGATTTCATGGCAATCGCGGAACGGCAGGCCGCGGCGTACCAGGTAGTCGGCCAGGTCGGTGGCGGTGGAGAACCCGCGCAACGCGGCTTCACGCATGATCGCGTGTTTGGGCTTGATGGCCGGGATCATGTCGGCGAAGGCGCGCAGCGAGTCGCGCAGGGTGTCGGCGGCGTCGAACAGCGGTTCCTTGTCTTCCTGGTTGTCCTTGTTGTAGGCCAGCGGCTGGCCTTTCATCAGGGTCAGCAGGCCCATCAGGGCGCCGAACACACGGCCGCTCTTGCCGCGCACCAGCTCCGGCACGTCGGGGTTTTTCTTTTGCGGCATGATCGAGCTGCCGGTGCAGAAGCGATCCGGGAGGTCGATGAACTGGAACTGCGCGCTGGTCCACAGCACCAGCTCTTCGGAGAAGCGCGACAGGTGCATCATCGCCAGGCTGGCGGCGGCGCAGAATTCGATGGCGAAGTCGCGGTCCGAGACGCCGTCCAACGAGTTGCCGCTGACGGCCTCGAAGCCCAGCAGCCTGGCGGTCAGCGCGCGGTCGATCGGGTAAGTGGTGCCGGCCAGCGCGGCGCTGCCCAGGGGCATGCGGTTGGCGCGCTTGCGGCAGTCGACCAGGCGCTCGTAGTCGCGGCTGAGCATCTCGAACCAGGCCAGCAGGTGGTGGCCGAAGGTCACGGGTTGCGCGGTCTGCAAGTGGGTGAAGCCGGGCATGATGGTGGCGGCTTCACGCTCGGCCTGTTCCAGCAGGCCCTGCTGCAGGCGGGTGATTTCGCTGAGGATCAGGTCGATTTCGTCCCGCAGCCACAGGCGGATGTCGGTAGCGACCTGGTCGTTGCGGCTGCGCCCGGTGTGCAGTTTTTTGCCGGTGATGCCGATGCGGTCGGTCAGGCGCGCTTCGATGTTCATGTGCACGTCTTCGAGGTCGACGCGCCATTCGAAGCTGCCGGCCTGGATTTCGGCTTCGATGGTGGTGAGGCCATCGATGATGGTGTCGCGCTCGGCGTCGGTCAGCACGCCGACGCTGGCGAGCATGGTGGCGTGGGCAATGGAGCCCATGATGTCGTGGCGATACAGACGCTGGTCGAAGTTGACGGAGGCGGTGAAGCGGGCGACGAAGGCGTCGACGGGTTCACTGAAGCGGCCGCCCCAGGACTGATTGGTCTTGTCTGTGCTCATGAAAACGCTCGTTGAAGGCGTGAACGGGAAATTGCTGCCAATAATAACAGGGTTGCCAGACAGTTCGACGCATTGGCGCGTATGGCAATTACCTATTACTTTCAATCGAACGGCGAAACGATATTTATCGATTGAGCAATATCGTCCCGCCGAGCGTCTACAGTAGGACTGAAGGGTCAACACAATTCCCGGTGGCCTGCCGATCCCGCAGCTAACCTTGCAATCGTTGCCGGAAAACGCGCTGCTCAAGGCGTAGCCCCGCGCATCGAAGGCGGGCAAGTCAGCGTCAAAACCGATTACCAAGGGGGAGGGTTCATATTGAGCATCAGCAATCCCTATGACGAAGCCTCCGTGCGGCACGTTTCAGGCGGCACGCATCAGGCGCTGGAGAACATTGGTGCGCGACTTGCGGCACTTTTTGCGTTCCGGGCGAGTCTGAGCGTGGATCACCGTGACGGTCGATATTTCACTTGTCTACGTTACCCATGTGCAAGACTCACGCAGGAATCCAGTGCTCTATGAATGTCCTGATCGTTGACGACGAACCCCTTGCCCGCGAGCGTTTGAGCCGATTGGTCGGCGACCTCGAGGGCTACAGTGTCATGGAGCCGGGCGCCGGCAACGGCGATGAAGCCTTGACCATGATCGACTCACTCAAGCCCGATGTGGTGTTGCTCGATATCCGCATGCCGGGCACCCTTGACGGCTTGCAGGTTGCGGCTCGCCTGTGCGAGCGCGATGCGCCGCCGGCAGTGGTGTTCTGCACTGCGGACGACGAATTTGCGCTGGATGCGTTCCAGATCAGCTCGGTGGGGTATCTGGTCAAGCCGGTGCGCTCCGAGCTGCTGCTGGAGGCGTTGAAAAAAGCCGAACGTCCCAACCGCGTTCAGTTGGCGGCCTTGACGCGTCCGGCGGCGGAAACCGGCAACGGCCCGCGCACCCACATCAGCGCCCGTACCCGCAAGGGCATCGAGCTGATCCCGCTGGATCAGGTGATCTATTTCATTGCCGACCACAAGTATGTGACCTTGCGTCACGAGGGCGGCGAGGTGTTGCTGGATGAACCGCTGAAGGCACTCGAAGACGAGTTCGGCGATCGCTTCGTGCGCATTCACCGCAACGCCCTGGTGGCGCGCGAGCGCATCGAACGGTTGCAGCGCACGCCCCTGGGGCACTTCCAGTTGTACCTCAAGGGCCTCAATGGTGACGCCTTGATCGTCAGCCGCCGCCATGTGGCGGGCGTACGCAAGATGATGCAGCACCTGTGACCTGAAGATCGTTCGCGGGCAAGCCTTGCTCCCACAGGCGTACGATTTGATATAGCAAAGCACTGTGGGAGCGAGGCTTGCCCGCGAAGAGGCCTTCCCAGTCGCCACAAGGTCCTGAGCCAGCCCACTGAAAATGCTATGATCGCGGTCTTTGCCCAGTACGGACCGACTCATGTCTCTACGCCCCATCCGCATCGCCACCCGCAAGAGCGCCCTCGCGTTGTGGCAGGCCGAGTACGTCAAGGCACGCCTGCAAGAGGCTCATCCCGGCATCGAAGTGACCCTGGTGCCGATGGTCAGCCGTGGCGACAAGCTGCTCGATTCGCCGCTGTCCAAAATCGGTGGCAAGGGCCTGTTCGTCAAGGAGCTCGAGACCGCCCTGCTGGACAATCAGGCCGATATCGCCGTGCACTCGATGAAAGACGTGCCGATGGACTTCCCCGAGGGCCTGGGGCTGTTTTGCATCTGCGAGCGCGAAGATCCGCGTGACGCCTTCGTCTCCAACACCTACCCCAGCCTCGATGCGTTGCCGCAGGGCGCAATCGTCGGCACCTCGAGCCTGCGTCGCCAGGCGCAGTTGCTGGCCCGGCGTCCTGACCTGGTCATCCACTTCCTGCGTGGCAACGTCAACACCCGTCTGGCCAAGCTCGACGCCGGTGAGTACGACGCCATCATCCTCGCCGCCGCCGGCCTGATCCGCCTGGGCTTCGCCTCGCGCATCGCCCATAGCCTCAGCGTCGAACACAGCTTACCGGCGGGCGGGCAGGGCGCGGTGGGCATCGAGTGCCGCAGTGCCGACACCGATCTGCATGCGTTGCTGACCCCTTTGCATCACGACGATACCGCCGCCCGGGTGATCGCCGAGCGCGCCATGAACAAACACCTCAATGGCGGCTGCCAGGTACCGATCGCCTGCTACGCCGTGCTCGAGGGTGACAGCTTGTGGCTGCGCGGCCTGGTCGGTCAGCCCAGCGGCACCCTGACCCTGAGCGCCGATGCCCGCGCGCCACGGGCCGATGCAGAGGCATTGGGCATCGAGGTGGCCGAGCTGTTGCTGAATCAGGGCGCGGCGCAGATTCTGCGCGACGTCTACGGCGAGGCAAGCCCCGAGTGACAACCTGGCGCCTGCTGCTGACCCGCCCCGCCGAGGAGTCTGCCGCCCTGGCGCAGGCGCTTGAAGGGGATGGCGTGTTCTGCAGCAGCCTGCCGCTCTTGCACATCGAGCCCCTGCCGGTGACCGCCGCGTTGCGCGAGCCGATCGCCCGGCTCGATCGCTACGCGCTGGTCATCGTGGTCAGCAAGCCAGCGGCGCGCTTGGGCGCTGCGTTGCTCGCTCAGCGCCCGCCCGGTGCGCGACCTCTATGGTTCGCAGTAGGTGCCGGCACCGCGCACGTGCTCAGCGAGCAAGGCCTGCAGGTGCAGTTCCCCACCGAGGGTGACGACAGCGAGGCGCTGCTGCGCCTGCCCGCGCTGCTGGCGCAACTTGACCAGCCAGCACCGCGCGTGCTGATCATGCGCGGCGAAGGTGGCCGTGAGTGGCTCGCCGAGCAACTGCGCGCGCGTGGCGCGACGGTCGACTATCTGCAACTCTACCGTCGTCACCTGCCGAGCTATCCGCCCCACACCCTGCGCCAGCGCATCGAGGTGGAACGCTTGAACGGCGTGGTGGTCAGCAGTGGGCAGGGTTTTGCTAACCTGCTGCAGTTGGCCGCAGATGATGCGCCGCTATTGCTAGGTCTGCCGTTGCTCGTGCCCAGCCAGCGGGTTGCAGCCATCGCTGCCGCAGCGGGCGCCACCAACGTGATCAACTGTGCGGGTGCCAGCGCCTCGGCCCTGCGCGAGGCGCTGCGAAAGTGCCCGGCGCCGGCGTCTGGCACCACCGACAAGAACGCCTAATACAAAGGATGGATACGTGAGCGAAACAGTCTTGCCCCAAGAAGCACCTGCGCCCGAGGCGCCACTGACCCCACGCGCTGACAAGCCCGCACGCAGCGGTACGGCGATCGCGGTATTGGCGCTGTTGATTGCCGCCGCAGGTGTGGCGGTCGGTGGCTGGGGCGTCTGGCAGGTGCGCCAGCTTGCGGCCGGCCATCAATCACAATCCGCCCAGCTCGAGACCCTCAGCGCGCAGTCGCAGGCGCTCAAACAAGGCGAGCAGGCACTGGACACGCGCCTCTCGCAGCTGCCGCCGGCGGCCGAGCTGGAAGAGCGGCGACGCCTGGTGGCGCAGTTGCAGGGTGATCAGCAACGCTTGAGCCAGCGCCTTGAAAGCGTGGTCGGCGCCAGCCGCAAAGACTGGCGCCTGGCTGAGGCCGAGCACCTCGTGCGGCTGGCGAGCTTGCGCTTGTCGGCCCTGCAGGACCTCAACAGTGCCCGGGCGCTGGTGCTGGGAGCCGATGAAATTCTCCGTGAGCAGGACGACCCTGCCGCCTTTGCAGCTCGTGAGCAGTTGGCCAAGAGCATGGCCGCGCTGACCAGCGTGCAGCAACCGGACCGCACCGGGTTGTTCCTGCAACTGGGGGCGCTGCGTGATCAGAGTGCGCAACTGTCGGTGCTGGCGCCGCAATTCCAGGCCGCTGCCCAGGCGCCTGCCTTGGATGATGAGAGCGCTGGTTTCGCCCATTGGCGTCAATGGTGGCGGACGATCTCCGGATTCTTCCGTATCGATTTCAGCCCGGATGACAACATCCGACCGCTGCTGGCCGGGCAGAGTCTGCAACAGGTACGCCTGGCGTTGAGCCTGGCGCTGGAGCAGGCGCAATGGGCCGCGCTCAATGGCCAGGGGGCGGTCTATACCCAAGCGCTGGAGCAGGCGCGCGGGGTTGTTGCCAGCGCCTTCAATCAGAACAACACCCAGGCCAGCTCCCTGCTGGCACGGATCGATGAGCTGAAGGCGCAGCCGGTCACTATCGATGTCCCGGACTTGAACCCGAGCCTTGCCGCCTTGCAGGCCTACATGGCCCAGCGACATACCCCGGTCGAAGGCGCCAAGGCCCCAGCCGAGCAGGGGACTGCGCCATGAAGCGCCTGTATGTGACCCTGGTGGTGGCCATTGCTCTGGCCATGGTGCTGGGCCTGGGCGTGTCCCAGAGCCCGGGCTACATTCTGATCGATTACCCCCATGTGTTCCGTTACGAGTCGGGTATCTGGTCGACCCTCGCCGCGCTGCTGGCGTTGTTCCTGGTGCTGTACGTGCTGGGCCTGCTGCTGAGGGCACTGGCGACGTCAACCGGGCTGGTCAATCCATGGTCGCGGCGCAACCGTTCGCGCCGCGTGCAAAGCGCCATCGAACAAGGCCAGTTGGACCTTGCCGAAGGCCGCTGGAGCAGTGCCGAAAAGCATCTGCAGCGGGCCGCCGAAGCCGAGCCGCAGCCGTTGCTGTATTACCTCGGCGCCGCCCGTGCCGCCAACGAACAGGGTCGGCATGCCGAGAGCGATGCCTTGCTCGAACGCGCTTTGCTGCGTCAGCCCCAGGCCGAGCTGGCCATCGCTCTGAGCCATGCCCAGTTGCAGATCGACCGTGGCGACAGCGATGGCGCCCTGCAGACGTTGCAGGCCATGCACGAGCGCCATCCGCGCAATGTGCAGGTGTTGCGACAGTTGCAGCGTCTGCATCAGCAGCGCGGCGAGTGGCCGGCCCTGATTCGCCTGCTGCCCGAATTGCGCAAGGACAAGGCCCTGCCAGTGGCCGAACTGGCCGAGCTGGAGCGCCGAGCCTGGGGCGAGAATCTATCGCTGGCGGCCGTGCAGCCGGGCGCCCGGGAAGAGGGGCTGGCGGCTTTGCATGGCGCCTGGCAGCAGTTGAGCTCGGGTCAGCGTCAGGAGCCGGCGCTGGTGCTGGCCTATGCCGAACAACTGCGCCAGCTGAACGCCCAGGCCGAGGCGGAGGAGGTGCTGCGCCAAGCCCTCAAGCGTCAATACGACAGCCATCTGGCGCGTCTGTACGGGCTGGTGCGCGGTGCCGATGCCGGCAAGCAATTGCAGAGCGCCGAAGGCTGGCTCAAGCAGCACCCGGACGATTCCAGCCTGCTGCTGACGCTCGGTCGCCTGTGCCTGCAGAACCGCCTGTGGGGCAAGGCCCGTGATTATCTGGAGGCCAGCCTGCGTCTGCAGCGCAACCCCGAAGCCTGCGCCGAGCTGGCGCGTCTGCTGGCGCAACTGGGCGACACCCAGGGCAGCAATCAGCTGTTCCAGGAAGGCCTTGGCTTGCTGGATGAGCGCCTGCTGGCCGCCCCACTGCCCGAGCTGGCGCGGGGCTGACCTTGCTGTGAAGCGAGGCGGCTTGCGCCGATTCGGCGTATCGGCCTCGGTGAGGGGGCTGGGATTGCTTTCGGGGGCAAGCCCCCTTGCCGCATTTTCAGGGGCAATCCGATGCTTTTCAGAATTGTCCTAAGAGCACCGTCTTGAAACGCTTGCGACCTTTCCTCTACCGTGGCGGCTTGTCTATTCCGATATCGGGTTTGCCATGATTCTGGCTCGTTCGCGTTCCATGTTCCTGCTGGCGTTTTTCGCCACGGTCTCGATCATGGGCGCCGCGCTGTATCTTGAGTACGAAGTTGGCCTGCAACCCTGTTCCCTGTGCATCGTGCAGCGGGGTTTCGTGGTGGTATTCGGTATGGTCTGCCTGGCCGCCGCATTGCATTTTCCGCGTGCTTTGGGCATGCGTATCTATGCCGCCATCGCCCTGCTCAGCGCATTGCTCGGTGGCCTGGCCGCGACGCGCCAGTTGTGGCTGCAGGAGCACGCCGATGCGCCGGCGGTGACCTGCCACCCGGGTCTGTGGCAGATGCTGCATCACGCGCCGTTGCTGCAAACCTTGAAGGTCCTGGTGCTGGGGACGCCCGATTGTGGCTCCGTCAACTGGTCACTCCTGGGCTTGAGCCTTCCCGAGTGGAGCCTGCTGGGTTTTACTGGCCTGGCGGCGTTCGCGGTCATTCAGATACTCCATCGCTGAAGCGCCGGATGACGGGCGTGGCGACGGGTCGATGGATAAAACGCTTGTATGAACTTAGTCGCATGCGTACCTTGAAGCCACCGCCGTGCGGGCATAATCTCCCCACACGCGCCCAAGAAATCAGGCTGTCGAGTGCTGCCTCTTGCGCCGGGCTTTCGGCCCCATGGTCGCATCGAACGGGCAGCACCTCCCAAGGGAAAAATCATCATGTTGGAAAGTTGCAAGAATGCTCAGGAACGCTGGGGCGGGGTTCATTTGCTCATCGACCGTTGGTTGACGGAGCGTGAGGAGCTGGTCAGCTCTTACCGTGATTTGCAAGCCAAACCCGATACCCTCGGGGCGGATCACCAGGTACTGCAGAGGTTCTGCGAAGCGCTGGTCGATTACTGTTCGGCCGGGCATTTCGAGGTCTACGAGCAACTCAACAGCGAGGCCAAGGCATTCGGTGACGAGCGCGGCCTTGAATTGGCAGATCAATACTATCCACGTATCAACGCAATCACCGAGAAGGCCATGGCCTTCAACGATCACTGCGATAACGGCGACTGGTCCCATGCCGATGAGGTCGCTGCCGAACTCAAGGCGCTGGGCGCCTTGCTGCACGAGCGTTTCGAGCTTGAAGACTGCCTGATCGAGGTGCTCCACACCTCGCACAAGGATGCTGTCTCGGTCCCGCAGTAAGCTGCTGGCGGTGGGGGGTGATGCCCCCTGCGCGCCAGGTCATTTCAGCATTCAGTCGCCAACGCCCAGCAGTTCGACCTCGAACGTCAGCGGGGTATAGGGCGCGATCACATCGCCCGCACCCTGCGCCCCATAGGCCAGCGCCGACGGTATCACCAGCCGCCACTTGGCCCCCACCGGCATTCCCTCCATCCCATCGCGCCATCCTTCGATCACGCTGTCGAGTCGGAACCACTGTGGTTGCGAATTCTCGTCGAACACGCTGCCGTCCGGCAGCATGCCTTTGTAGGTGACCTGCACCCGCCCGCTGGCTTTGGCGAGGTTGCCGGTGCCGGCCTTGAGCTCGGTGATCAGGATGCCGTTGGGCAGCGACCGGACACCGGGTCTGGCTTTTTCGGTCGTCAGAAAATCGCGCTCGGCACTTAGGGCTTTTTCGCTTTGCGGTTGCGCGCCGCTGGCGGCGACCTGGGCGTCGTGCTCGGTGAGGATCTGCTCGATGCGCTCGTCGCTCAGTGCCAGTGGCTCGCCTTTGTAGGCCTGGCGCAGGCCCTCGATCAGGGCGTCCAGTTGCAGCCCGGGCACCTCGTCATGCAAGCGTGTGCCGAGGCTGGCGCCGAGGCTGTAACCGAGGTCGTGGGGGCTGGTGGTCGGCGCTGGCTCGGCAGCGTGAGCCAGGGTGGTGAACAGGCATAGCGGTAACCACATCCGGTGTTGCATGGGCACTCTCCACGTACGAATAGCGTGATTATGCCAGTGCTCGACAGCCCTGCGCAGATGCTCTGCGAAACATCGCCGCGAGCACTGCCTCGCGCTTATGCAACGTAGCGCCGGATGTGCTGTCAAGATGCCCTAGCGGCTGTGGCTTGAGAGGGCTAGTATGGGCCGCATTCACGTCAGCCAGGAGGTAAACCATGTCGGCCAGTAAGAAGCCTGTAAATACTCCATTGCATTTGCTCCAACAGCTGTCGGGCAGCCTGCTCGAGCATTTGGAAAGTGCCTGCTCCCAGGCACTGGCTGATGCCGAAAAGCTGCTTGCCAAGTTGGAAAAGCAACGCGGAAAGGCTCAAGAAAAACTCCACAAATCCCGCACCAAATTGCAGGACGCTGCCACTGCCGGTAAAGCCAAGGCGCAGACCAAGGCCAAAGGCGCTGCCGCCGAGCTCGAGAAACTGCTGGACGCATTGCAGGCTCGCCAAGCGGAAACCCGTCACTACATCGTGCAGCTCAAGCGCGATGCTCAGGAAAGCCTGAAACTCGCTCAAGGCGTGGGCAAGGTCAAGGAAGCCGCCAGCAAAGCATTGGCCAGTCGCCCAGCCACCAAGCCAGGCAAGGTGACCAAGCCCGCTACTGACAAGACTGCCGCCAAGCCTGCAGCCGGCAAAGCTGTGACCAAGGCACCTGCCAAGGCCGTTGCGGCCAAGCCAGCGGCAAAAGCTGCCGCTGCCAAACCGGTTGCCAAGGCTGCCGCGAGCAAGGCTGCTGCCAAGCCAGCTGCCGCAAAACCTGCCGTCAAAGCCGCCGCTTCGTCCGCCAAGCCAGCTGCCAAGCCGACCGTCGCCAAGGCCGCCAGTGCAGCCAAGCCGGCCGCAAAAGCCAAGCCGACTGCTGCCAAACCAGCTGCCGCTGCGAAACCAACTGCCGCTGCTAAATCGACTGCTGCTGCGAAACCCGCTACCGCTGCTAAATCGACTGCCGCTGCGAAACCCGCTGCCGCCGCCAAATCGACTGCCGCTGCGAAACCCGCTGCCGCTGCCAAATCGACTGCCGCTGCGAAACCCGCTGCCGCCGTCAAATCGACTGCCGCTGCGAAACCCGCTGCCGCCGCTAAATCGACTGCTGCTGCGAAACCCGCTGCCGCCGCCAAATCGACTACCGCTGCGAAACCCGCTGCCGCCGCCAAATCGACTGCCGCCGCAAAACCCGCCGCTGCCGCCAAGCCAACCGTCGCCGCCAAGCCAGCACGCAAGCCGCCAGTGAAAAAGCCTGCTGCCGCCAAACCGGTCGCCAAGGCCGCTACGCCAACTCCAGCACCTGCGGCAGCCAGCAAGCCGGAATCGGCACCTGCCAACCCCGCACCGACCGCTGCATCGACGCCAGTCACCGCACCGGCAACCAACGGCACCGCTACACCGTCGAGCGCTTCCTAAGCGTCGGGCACTGCGGCGCGCAGCCGATCCAGCGCGCCGTGGTCGCTCATCTTCCTCGCCGGGATGTTCGGTTCCGGTAGCAAGGCTTCCAGCCACAGTGATGGCCGCTCGGTCGCCGACCAGTCTGCGCAGACCCGCGCCAGCCGCTGCAGCAGTGACTTCTCCGCTTGCAACTCCAGTCCTTTCACGGCCTCGCGCAACTGCGCCAGCTCGCTATCCTGCTGCGCCGCCTCGCGCCATTGCCGACGCAGGCTGCGCAAGGGCTCGACCACGCTGGCGGACCACGGCGCTGCCGCTGATGCCAGCACCGTCAGGCGCTCAGGCGTGCAGGCCACCGAGCGACGCTCCAGCCAGGCCCCACAGAGCAACAGGCAGACGTTGGCGCCAAGCTCATCCTGCAACATCAGGCAATCCTCGGCCACGCCGGGGTTTCGATAAAGCGAGACCGCGAAGGTCCATAGATCAGCTTGCATAGAGTGCCCGCGCCAGTTGCCGACGAAGCTGGTAGACTTCGCCGCCATTATGATCCGAATTCAGAACCTCACTTTACAGCGTGGCCCGCAACGTCTGCTAGAAGACGCCGAGCTGACCCTGCACGCCGGCCACAAAGCCGGTCTGATCGGTGCCAATGGCGCCGGCAAATCCACCTTGTTCGCCCTGTTGCGCGGCGAGTTGACGCCCGATGGCGGCAGCTGCGACCTGCCGGCCGACTGGCGGATCGCGCACATGCGCCAGGAAATCGAAACCCTGGACCGCATCGCCGTCGACTATGTGCTCGACGGCGACCTGTACCTGCGTCAGGTACAGCGTGATCTGCTGGCGGCCGAAAGCGCTCAGGACGGCAGCGCTTTGGCGCGTCTGCATGCCGAGCTCGACAGCGCCGACGGCTACACGGCCGATGCCCGCGCGCGCAAGCTGCTGGCTGGCCTGGGCTTCAGCAACGAGCAGATGGACCGTCGCGTCGGCGACTTCTCCGGTGGCTGGCGCATGCGCCTGAACCTGGCCCAGGCACTGATGTGCCCGTCCGACCTGCTGCTGCTCGACGAACCCACCAACCACCTGGATCTCGATGCGATCCTGTGGCTCGAGGACTGGCTCAAGAGTTATCCCGGCACCTTGCTGCTGATTTCCCACGACCGGGATTTCCTCGATGCCGTGGTCGATCACATCGCCCATATCGAACAGTGCAAGATCACCGTCTACCGTGGCGGTTACTCGGCCTTCGAGCGTGCCCGTGCCGAGCGTCTGGCCCAGCAGCAACAGGCCTACGACAAGCAGCAGGCGCAGCGCGCGCACATGGAAAAATACATCGCCCGCTTCAAGGCTCAGGCCACCAAGGCGCGGCAGGCCCAGAGCCGGATCAAGGCGCTGGAGCGGATGGAAGAACTGTCGGCGGCGCATGTGGATTCGCCGTTCGATTTCGTCTTCCGCGAGTCGCAGAAAATCTCCAGCCCGCTGCTGGACCTGTCCGAAGGCCGCCTCGGCTATGGCGACAAGACCATCCTCGAGAAGGTCAAGTTGCAGCTCACGCCGGGTGCGCGCATCGGCCTGCTAGGCCCCAACGGCGCGGGCAAGTCGACGCTGATCAAGAACCTCGCCGGTGAGCTGGAGCCGCTTGGCGGCCGCCTGGTGCGCGGCGAGAACCTCACCGTGGGTTACTTTGCCCAGCACCAGTTGGACTCGCTGGACAGCAAGGCCAGCCCCTTGCTGCACCTGCAACGCCTGGCGCCCAGCGAGCGCGAACAGACGCTGCGCGATTTCCTCGGCGGTTTTGACTTCCGTGGCCCGCGCACCGACGAGCCGGTGCTGAACTTCTCCGGTGGCGAAAAAGCCCGTCTGGCTCTGGCGTTGATTGCCTGGGAGCGACCGAACCTGCTGCTGCTCGACGAACCGACCAACCACCTGGATCTGGAAATGCGCCTGGCCTTGACCATGGCGCTGCAGGAATTCAGCGGCGCGGTGCTGGTGGTCTCGCACGATCGGCACCTGCTCAAGAGCACCACCGATGACTTCCTGCTGGTAGCCGATGGCAAGGTCGAAACCTTCGACGGCGATCTGGACGACTACGCGCGCTGGCTGGTGGAT
Organism: Pseudomonas sp. GW821-FHT01A09; assembly: GCF_058986725.1. Taxonomy (NCBI): domain Bacteria; kingdom Pseudomonadati; phylum Pseudomonadota; class Gammaproteobacteria; order Pseudomonadales; family Pseudomonadaceae; genus Pseudomonas; species Pseudomonas sp. GW821-FHT01A09. The sequence continues at coordinate 93,685 of NZ_JBYSWB010000008.1, read as the reverse complement.
TACCGCCAGCGCAATGCGCCGACCAGCAACACGCCGGCCAACGCCGACAAGACCGACAAGAAGGCCCAGCGTCAGGCCGCCGCCGCGTTGCGTCAGCAATTGGCCCCGCACAAGCGTCAGGCCGACAAGCTGGAGCAGGAGCTCGGCACAGTGCACGAGCAGCTGGCCAGGATCGACGCGCGCCTGGGCGATTCCGAGGTCTACGAGGCCGGGCAGAAAGACGAGCTGCGCGATCTGCTGGCGCGTCAGGCCAAACTCAAGGTCCGCGAAGGCGAGCTGGAAGAAGCCTGGATGGAAGCCCTGGAGTTGCTGGAGAGCATGCAGGCGCAGCTCGAAGCGCTGTCCTGACGGGCAGTCGACAACAGCCCCAACCTCGATTAACGTCCTCTTGTAGCAAGGGGGCTTGCCCCCGAAAAGCCCAATCCATAGCTGAGGCATATCATGACACTACAAGTCTGGCTGGCATTCTTCGCTGCGTGCTGGGTCATCAGCCTGTCGCCGGGCGCTGGGGCAATCGCCTCGATGTCGAGTGGGCTGCAGCACGGTTTCTGGCGCGGCTACTGGAACACCCTGGGGCTGCAGCTTGGATTGATCGCCCAGATCGCGATCATCGCCGCCGGCGTCGGCGCCGTGCTGGCCGCCTCGGCCACCGCCTTTACCCTGATCAAGTGGTTCGGCGTGCTCTATCTGTTGTATCTGGCCGTCAAGCAGTGGCGGGCGTTGCCCCATGATCTGAGCGCCGATGCCTCGGTCAAGGCGACGGGCAAGCCGCTGGCACTGATCGGCCGCGGTTTCCTGGTCAACATCAGCAACCCCAAGGCGCTGGTGTTCATGTTGGCGATCCTGCCGCAATTCATCGATCCCCATGCGCCGCTGCTGGCGCAGTACCTGACCATCGGCGTGACCATGGTGGCGGTGGATTCGGTGGTGATGGCGGGCTATACCGGCTTGGCATCCAAAGTGTTGCGTTTGCTGCGCACGCCTCGCCAGCAGCAACGCATGAACCGCACCTTCGCGGGGCTGTTCGTGGCGGCGGCGACCTTTCTGGCGACGCTGCGGCGGGTGGCGGTGTAGTCCGGCTGGATGGCGAGGAAGGCTGTATCGGCCCCTTCGCGGGCAAGCCTCGCTCCCACTGCCGATCTGAGCCGTACGCCAGTGGGAGCACAGCGTGCTGGCGAAGGGGCCTGTAGCGGCGCCGCAGTACTCGGGCTGGCTACTCGGCCTTCTCTGCCGCCTTGCGTGCCACCCGAGCGGCCTTGAAGCGACGGCTTATCCACAGCAGCACGCCCAGCAGAATCAGCCCGCCGAGCACCCACAGTTCGTATTTCTTGACGTTGCCCAGGATGCCTTCGAGCAGCGCGCCGAAATGGTAGGCGGCCAACCCCAGGGCGGCGGACCAGATCAGCGCCCCCAGGCCATTGAGCAGCAGATAACGCCGCGGCGGATAACCGGACAGGCCGATGGCTACCGGCATCACGGTGCGCAGTCCATAGACGAAACGGAACCCCAGCACCCACAGATCGGGGTGGCGGCGGATATGATCCAGCGCACGGTCGCCCATGGTCTGCCAGCGTGGTTTGCGCGCCAGCAGCTTGCGGCCATGGCGCCTGCCGAGGAAATACCACAGTTGATCACCGGCATAGCTGCCGAGGAAGGCAACCAGCATGACCATCTTGATGTCCATGTATCCACGGAAAGCCAGAAACCCGGCGAGCACCAATACGGTTTCGCCTTCGAAGAAGGTCCCGAGGAACAGTGCGAGGTAGCCGAACTCTTGCAGGAAATGTTGGAGCATTATCTGGATGCTGGCGAAATGAACGCGCAGCCTAACCCTTCAGAACGATTCGGGAAAGTGTCCAAATGTGTCTTGACGTTAACAAGTCCTACAACCGCTATGGCAAACGTCCTACAAACAGGGGTGACTTGCGGCTGTAACCAGACCGTCACATTGACGGCCTATAACATTTACGCCGGCCCGCCCGAGCAGGGGTTTCGCTGTCCGAGGCTCTAGCTGGCGGTGCGCTCGGGTCTCGATCTCCAGCCGCCTCGGCCGCCGCGATAGTCGCTCGCGCCGTTGCACGAACAACCGGCGCCACTATCAGGCAGCCGACGGCTGGCATCGCCGCCAGCTGTTACACGGAGGGTGTTATCCTTTGACCCTCACTGCATTCATATCGCGCAAGCGTAGACAGCCTCTTCATCTTTTCTTCTGTCCGCGCCGCTCAACTGACACGAGGGCAATGATGCCCTCCGGGAATGCCCAATGAACAACGAAACACTCACCGAGACCGCCATGAAAGACGCCCAGCCGATCACCACGGCCGAGGTCCATGAGGTTCCTGTCGAGCACCCAGAGGCTGCAACGCCCCCTATGGACGTCCCCGTTCCGATTCCCGCGCCGCCACCGCCCCCCGTCATCACGACTCCCGGCCTCGACGACAGCAGCCTGTACATTCATCGCGAATTGTCCCAGCTGCAATTCAATATCCGCGTGCTCGAGCAGGCGCTGGATGAGTCCTATCCGCTGCTGGAACGCCTCAAGTTTCTGCTGATCTTCTCCAGCAACCTCGACGAGTTCTTCGAGATCCGCGTGGCCGGTTTGAAGAAGCAGATCACCTTCGCCCGCGAACAGGCCGGTGCCGATGGCCTGCAGCCGCATCAGGCGTTGGCGCGCATCAGTGAGCTGGTGCACGGGCATGTCGATCGCCAGTACGCGATCCTCAACGATATCCTGCTGCCGGAGCTGGAAAAGCATCAGGTGCGCTTTATCCGTCGTCGCCACTGGAATGCCAAGATCAAGGCCTGGGTGCGCCGTTATTTCCGTGACGAGATCGCGCCGATCATCACCCCGATCGGCCTCGACCCGACGCACCCGTTCCCGCTGCTGGTGAACAAGAGCCTGAACTTCATCGTCGAACTCGAAGGCATCGACGCCTTCGGCCGCGATTCCGGGCTGGCGATCATTCCGGCGCCGCGGTTGCTGCCACGGGTGATCAAGGTGCCGGAAGATGTCGGTGGGCCGGGGGACAACTTCGTTTTTCTGTCCTCGATGATCCACGCCCACGCCGACGATCTGTTCCAGGGCATGAAGGTCAAGGGCTGCTATCAGTTCCGCCTGACCCGCAACGCCGACCTGGCGGTGGATACCGAGGACGTCGAAGACCTGGCTCGCGCCCTGCGCGGCGAGCTGTTCTCCCGGCGGTATGGCGATGCCGTGCGCCTGGAAGTGGCGGACACCTGCCCCAAACAGCTTTCGGACTACCTGCTCAAGCAGTTCAGTCTGGCCGAAAGCGAGCTGTATCAGGTCAATGGTCCGGTCAACCTCACGCGGCTGTTCAGCATCACCGGCCTCGACAGCCACCCGGAGCTGCAATACAAGCCGTTCACGCCGGCGATCCCCAAGCTGCTGCAAAACAGCGAGAACATCTTCAGCGTGATCAGCAAGCAGGACATCCTCTTGCTGCACCCGTTCGAGTCCTTCACGCCGGTGGTCGACCTGCTGCGCCAGGCCGCCAAGGACCCTCACGTGCTGGCCGTGCGTCAGACGCTGTACCGCAGCGGCGCCAACTCCGAGATTGTCGACGCCCTGGTCGATGCCGCGCGCAACGGCAAGGAAGTGACCGCGGTGATCGAGCTGCGGGCACGCTTCGATGAAGAATCCAACCTGCAGATGGCCAGCCGCCTGCAGGCCGCCGGTGCGGTGGTGATCTACGGCGTGGTCGGTTACAAGACCCACGCCAAGATGATGCTCATCCTGCGCCGCGAGGGCAGCGAGATCGTCCGTTATGCGCACATGGGTACCGGCAACTACCACGCCGGCAACGCTCGCCTGTACACCGACTACAGCCTGCTGACATCGGACGACGCGCTGTGCGAAGACGTCGGCAAGCTGTTCAGTCAGTTGATCGGTATGGGCAAGACCCTGCGCATGAAAAAACTCCTGCACGCGCCTTTCACCTTGAAGAAAGGCATGCTCGACATGATTGCCCGGGAGACCCAGTTCGCGCTGGAAGGCAAACCCGCGCACATCATCGCCAAGTTCAACTCGCTGACCGATCCGAAGATCATCCGCGCGCTGTACAAGGCCAGCCAGTCGGGGGTGAAGATCGATCTGGTGGTGCGCGGCATGTGCTGCCTGCGTCCGGGGATCGTCGGGGTGTCGCACAACATTCATGTGCGCTCGATCATCGGCCGCTTCCTGGAGCACACGCGGGTGTTCTACTTCCTTAACGGCGGCGAAGAGCAAATGTTCCTGTCGAGTGCCGACTGGATGGAGCGCAACCTCGACAAACGCGTCGAGACTTGCTTCCCGGTAGAGGGCCGCAAGCTGATCGTGCGGGTCAAGAAGGAGCTCGAAGCCTACCTGACCGACAATACCCATTCGTGGATCCTACAGGCCGACGGCAGCTACCTGCGCAGCACGCCGACCGGCAACCAGAATGCCCGCAGTGCCCAGGACACCCTGCTTGAACGCCTGAGCAATCCGATCCTGCCGGTGCGCTGACGCGCTCCATGTAGCGGGGGGGCTTGCCCCCGATTCGCGGTGGCTCGGATGCACCGGATCGGGGGCAAGCCCCCCCGCTACAGCGTTAGGGTTTCAGCGGACGTTGAGGACGATCCCGACCCTCGCCAGCCACTGAGCTTCCTGCTCGAAATCGGCCTGGGTCAGCTGGTTGTTTTCCAGCCAGCCATCCGGGAACACCACATCCAGATGATTGCCCGCGGCCTGCAGCACGACCTGAGGCATTTCCTGAGTGCCACGGATGTGGTGGAACAGGATCGCGAAGCGCAGCAGCACGCACAGACGGATCAGTTTTTCGCCGTTGTCGCCGAATTCGGCGAACTTGTCCTTGGGGATATTGCGGCGATGGCCACGCACCAGCAGCGCGAGCATTTGCTGGTCTTCACGGGAGAAGCCTGACAGGTCCGAGTGCTCGATCAGATAGGCGCCGTGCTTGTGGTAGTGATAATGGGCGATGTCGAGGCCGATTTCATGGACCTTGGCGGCCCAGGTCAGCAGGTCTCGCCACATCTCGTCATCCAGGTCCCAGGCCGTAGCGACTTGCTCCAGCGCGTGCAGGGCCTTGCGTTCGACGCGGGCGGCTTGCTCCAGGTCGACATGGTAGCGGTCCATCAGCGAGCTGAGGGTGCGCTCACGCACGTCTTCGTGATGATGGCGGCCCAGTAGATCGTAGAGCACGCCTTCGCGCAGGGCACCTTCACAGTGATCCATGCGCTGCAGGCTCAAGGCGTCGAAGATCGCTTCGAGGATGGCCAGGCCGGCCGGGAAGATCGAGCGGCGATCGGGCTTGATGCCGTCGAAGTCGATCTTGTCGACGTCACCCAGCTTGAACAACTTGCGCTTGAGCCACGCCAGGCCCTCGGCATTGACCTCGCCCGAACCCTGACCGTTGGCCTTGAGCGCCAGGCCGATGGCACGCACAGTGCCCGAAGAGCCGATGGCCTCGTCCCAGCCGATGCGGTGCAGGGCGTTTTCGATGCCCATGATCTCCAGCCGCGCCGCGGTGTACGCCTGAGCGTAACGGGCCGGGGTGATCTTGCCGTCCTTGAAGTAGCGCTGGGTAAAGCTGACGCAGCCCATCTGCAGGCTCTCGCGCAGCTGCGGCTCGAAACGCTGGCCAATGATGAATTCGGTACTGCCGCCGCCGATGTCGGCCACCAGGCGCTTGCCCGGGGTGTCGGCAAGGGTGTGGGAGACGCCCAGATAGATCAGGCGGGCTTCTTCGCGGCCGGAGATGACTTCCACCGGATGACCGAGAATGCCTTCGGCGCGGCGGATGAACTCGCCGCGGTTGCGCGCTTCACGCAGGGCATTGGTGCCGACGATACGCACGGCGCCCAGGGGCAGGCCGTTGATCAGTTGGGCGAAACGCTTCAGGCAGTCAAGGCCGCGCTGCATCGATTCTTCGCTGAGCTGACGCTCGTCGTCGATGCCGGCAGCCAGTTGGACCTTTTCGCCAAGGCGCTCGAGGATGCGGATTTCGCCGGAGTCCGCCTTGGCCACCACCATGTGAAAGCTGTTGGAGCCCAGGTCGATGGCGGCGATCAAGGACAGGTTCGTGGCTTTGCTGTGCGGCATGGTCGGAAAGTCTCGGTCATTAACCTGGTCATCGTGCCACGATCCTACCGTGGCGCCAACGACTGTCCGCGCCGAGCCCTTACTGCTGGCCGATAAAGGCCGCCAGTTCGGGGGTTTGCGGGTTGGCGAAAAGAATCTTCGGATCGCCGACCTCGTGGACCTTGCCCTGATGCATGAACACCAGCTTGTCGCCCACTTCCCGCGCGAAGCGCATTTCATGGGTGACCATGATCAGGGTCATGCCTTCGGTAGCGAGCTTGCGCACCACCGCGAGCACTTCGTTGACCAGTTCCGGGTCCAGCGCCGAGGTGATTTCGTCGCACAGCAGCACTTTTGGCGACATCGCCAGGGCGCGGGCGATGGCTACACGCTGCTGCTGGCCGCCGGACAGCCGATCAGGGAAGGCGTCGAACTTTTCCGCCAGGCCGACGCGCTGGAGCATCTCCTTGGCCAGTTCGCGGGCCTTGGCCTTGGGTACCTTCTGCACCACCTGCGGGGCGAGCATGACGTTCTCGCCCACGCTCAGGTGCGGGAACAGGTTGAACTGCTGGAAGATCATTCCGACTTTCTGGCGCAAGGTACGCAGATCGGCGCGGGCGGCATCGAGGTATTCGCCATCGACCTCGATGACTCCGTCGTTGATCGACTCCAGGCCGTTGAGGGTGCGCAGCAAGGTGCTCTTGCCCGAGCCGCTGCGGCCGATGATCGCCACCACCTGGCCTTCTTCGACGCTCAGGTCGATACCCTTGAGTACGTGGTGGTCGCCGTAATATTTGTGCAGGGCGGAAATTCTAAGCAGAGGCATGCAGTCTCCTTTCCAGATAGCGCGCGCTGAGGGACAGGGGGTAGCAGAGGATGAAATAGCCGAGCGCAACCAGGCCGTAGACCAGGAAGGGTTCGAACGTGGCATTGGCGAGCATGCCGCCGGCCTTGGTCAGTTCGGTGAAGCCGATGATCGAGGTGACCGCAGTACCTTTGACCACTTGCACCGAAAAGCCCACCGTCGGCGCCACGGCGATGCGCAGGGCCTGAGGCAGCACCACGTAGCGCAGTTGTTCGTAACGGGTCATGGCCAGGCTGGCCGAGGCCTCCCACTGGCCGTTGTTGACCGATTCGACGCAGCCGCGCCAGATCTCCGCCAGGTAAGCGCTGGTGAACAGCGTCAGCGCCAGTGCGGCGCAGGCCCAGGGGGTGATATCGAAACCCATCAGGCCGACGCCGAAAAACACCAGGAACAACTGCATCAGCAGCGGCGTGCCCTGGAACAAGTCGATGTAGGTCCGCGCCAGGTTGCGCCCCAGGCTGCCCTTGGAGATCCGCAGCACCATCACCAGCAAGCCGATCACGCCGCCGCCGATAAAGGCCACCAGCGACAGCACGAAGGTCCATTGCAGGCCGGTGAGCAGGTTGCGCACGATGTCCCACAGGGTGAAATCCATCAGCTGTTCCTCGCGATGAAGCGCCGACCCACCCAATTCAGCAGGATGCGGATCAGCAAGGCCATGACCAGATAGATGACCGTGGTCAGCAGGTAGGTCTCGAAGGCGCGGAAGTTGCGCGACTGGATGAAGTTGGCGGCGAAGCTGAGCTCCTGGGTAGCGATCTGCGAGCACACCGCCGAACCGAGCATGACGATGATGATCTGGCTGGTGAGCGCCGGCCACACCTTGCCCAGCGCCGGCAGCAGGACCACATGGCGAAAGGCTTCGGCGCGGCTCATGGCCAGCGCTGCGGCGGCTTCCAGCTGGCCGCGCGGGACGGCCTGGATGCCGGCACGGATGATCTCGGTACTGTAGGCGCCCAGGTTGATCACCATGGCCAGCACTGCGGCCTGCCACTCGGTGATGCGGATGCCCAGCGACGGCAGGCCGAAGAAGATGAAGAACAACTGCACCAGGAAGGGCGTATTACGGATCAGCTCGACGTAGACGCCGAAGATGGCCGAGAACGGTTTGATCTTCCAGGCCCGCACCACGCCGCCGAGAATCCCCAGGCCAACCCCGAACAACGTGCCGATGGCGGTCAGCTCGAGGGTGAACAGCGCCCCTTGCAAGAGTTGATCGCTGTGCTGCAGCACCGGGGTGAAGTCGAATTTGTACGCCATGAATGGCCCTCGTCAGGTCGCGGTCGGTCGATCAGAGGTCCGCAGGAAATGGCTGCTTGAGCCAGGTCTGGGAAATCTTGTCGAGGCTGCCGTCGGCCTTGGCGGCGTTGAGGATCTCATTGACGCGGGCCAGCAGTTCCGGCTCGTTCTTGTTCAGGCCGATGTAGGTCGGCGAGTCCTTGAGCTTGATTTTCAGCGCTGGGATGCGCTTCGGATTGCGCTCGGTAATGGCCACCATGACCACGTTGCCGCTGGCGATCAGATCGGTCTGGCCGGCGAGGTAGGCGGCGATGGTCGAGTTGTTGTCTTCGAAGCGTTTGATGATCGGACCGTCAGGGCCTTCAGGTGCGGCCTTGGTCAGCTCGATATCCTCGACGGCGCCGCGGGTGACGCTGATGGTCTTGCCCTTGAGGTCGGCGAGGGTCTTGATCGGCTCGTCGGGCGGGCCGAATACCGCGAGGTAGAAGGGCGCGTAAGGGCGGGAGAAGTCGATGACCTGCTCGCGCTCGGCGTTCTTGCCGAGGCTGGAAATCACCAGGTCGACCTTGCCGGTGGTCAGGAACGGAATGCGGTTGGTGCTGTTGACCGGAGTCAGTTCGAGCTTGACGCCCAGTTTGTCGGCGAGCAGTTGCGCCGTGTCGATATCGAGGCCGCGAGGCTTCATGTCCGGGCCGACCGAGCCGAATGGCGGGAAGTCCTGGGGCACTGCGACCTTGAGGGTGCCGCGCTGGGTGATGTCCTGCAGGCCGTCGGCATGGGCCGGCGCCTGGGCCAGCATCAGGCTGGCGAACAAGGCGCCGAGGAGGGTGGTGCAACGCTTGTACAGGCGGCTTTCCATGGGTGGCGCTCCGAGCAGCGAATCAAGTGGTAGCGAAATAACGATCTGGTCTGGCGGATTGCACAGCTCATGCCAAATCGCTCGACAGCCGCTTGCGATCAGGTTTTACACCGCGGATGGTCTTACTGGTCTGAACAGTTGGTCGGTCGCAAGGACGTGTATCGCACCGTTTTCGAGCAACAAAACCAGGCGTTGAACCCTATCGGGGCGTCGCTTGCAGTGTGGCGATAATAGTTTTAAAAGGGTTTTTCATGCTGGTTCACCTTGCAGAAAACAGATGAATTCGATCAGTCGTGCCGTCCCGGAAGTCGCCCTGCTGGGCATTCGCAGCCTTATCGCCGAGCACGGTTACGGGCCGGGGGACGTCTTGCCTTCGCAGCGCGATCTTGCACTGCAATTGGGCGTCAGCCGCGCTTCATTGCGTGAGGCGCTGTCATCGTTGAGCGCCCTGGGGGTGGTCAGCGTACAGCCGGGCAAGGGCGTTTTTGTCCGCGCGCCTCTGGAACAGGCGCCCGTCGGCGAGGGGCTGAGCTGGCCGTTCGCGGCGCAGGCGGCGCCCGCCGAGATCTTCCAACTGCGTTATGCGCTGGAAGGATTCGCCGCGGGGTTGGCTGCGGTGCTGCTCACGGCTGATGAGCTCGATGCTCTGGAAGATAACGTGCGCTCGATGCGCGAGCAGTTGCGCAACGGCGATTTCGACGCTGCGGCGCAGCTGGATTTCGATTTTCATCGGCGCATTCTGGTTGCCAGCGGCAATCACGCCATGGCCGCCATTCTCACAGCCAGCGCGGATATTTTTCTCGAAAGTCAGAAATTACCTTTCATTCGCACCGAGCGGGCCATGGAAACCTGGCACGAGCATCGCAAGATTCTTCGCGCCCTGGCCCGCCATTCCTCGGCCTCGGCGCAGAAAACCATGCATGAACATGTGCGCAGCGCGGCCTTGCGCACGGGCATCGCCTTCGTTACGCCTTGAGTCGATTGCCTCGCTAATGCAACCCCATAGCAATAAGCAATCGGTTGTGACTTCCTGTAATACAATGGTCCAGCTATGATGGAGGACGTTTTTAGCTTACGAACTGGAGATTTTCCATGAGCAGCGACCTGATCAAGCACGTATCCGATGCCAGCTTCGAGGCTGATGTACTCAAGGCCACTGGCCCGGTATTGGTCGATTACTGGGCTGAGTGGTGCGGCCCTTGCAAAATGATTGCACCGGTACTGGACGAAATCGCCGGCACTTACGACGGCAAACTGACCGTCGCCAAGCTGAACATCGACGAAAACCAGGAAACCCCAGCCAAGCACGGCGTGCGTGGTATCCCGACGCTGATGCTGTTCAAGAACGGTGAAGTGGCCGCCACCAAGGTCGGCGCACTGTCCAAGTCGCAACTGGCTGCATTCCTCGACGCCAACATCTGATCCGATGCCGTCGCTTCGAAGGCCCCGCTTAGTGCGGGGTTTTTTATGGGCGCCGACTAGACGCCCCTGAACTCAGGTGGTACATTCGGCCTCGCATTGGTTTCTCCTCTGCCCCCTGCAAGCCGTCGCCGACGCATTCCTACTCGAACAGTACGCGATCCTGTCGCCTTCTCTGCGGCGCGGCCTCATTAAGCCCAAAGCTTAATTTCTCCCTCCAAACATGATTACGTCATTCCCTTATGAACCTGACTGAACTCAAGCAAAAGCCGATTACCGATCTGCTCGAAATGGCCGAACAGATGGGCATAGAAAATATGGCCCGTTCGCGCAAGCAGGATGTGATTTTCTCCCTGTTGAAAAAACATGCCAAAAGCGGCGAGGAAATCTCCGGTGATGGCGTGCTGGAGATTCTCCAGGACGGCTTCGGCTTCCTGCGTTCGGCTGATGCTTCCTACCTCGCTGGCCCCGATGATATCTATGTCTCGCCCAGCCAGATTCGTCGCTTCAACCTGCGTACCGGTGACACCATCGTCGGCAAGATTCGCCCTCCGAAGGAAGGCGAGCGTTACTTCGCCCTGTTGAAGGTCGACACGATCAACTTCGACCGTCCGGAAAACGCGAAGAACAAGATCCTGTTCGAGAACCTCACGCCGCTGTTCCCGACCATTCGGATGAAGATGGAAGCCGGCAACGGTTCCACCGAAGATCTCACCGGTCGTGTCATCGACCTGTGCGCTCCGATCGGCAAGGGCCAGCGTGGCCTGATCGTCGCTCCGCCAAAAGCGGGCAAGACCATCATGCTGCAGAACATCGCCTCCAACATCACGCGCAACAACCCGGAAGTGCATCTGATCGTGCTGCTGATCGATGAGCGTCCAGAGGAAGTGACCGAGATGCAGCGCACCGTGCGCGGCGAAGTGGTCGCTTCGACCTTCGACGAGCCACCGACCCGTCACGTGCAGGTCGCCGAGATGGTCATCGAGAAGGCCAAGCGCCTGGTCGAGCACAAGAAGGACGTGGTCATTCTGCTCGACTCCATCACCCGTCTGGCCCGTGCCTACAACACCGTCATCCCGAGCTCCGGCAAGGTGCTGACCGGTGGTGTCGATGCCCACGCTCTCGAGAAGCCAAAGCGTTTCTTCGGTGCCGCGCGTAACATCGAGGAAGGCGGTTCGCTGACCATCATCGCTACCGCGCTGGTCGAAACCGGCTCGAAGATGGATGAAGTGATCTACGAAGAGTTCAAGGGTACCGGCAACATGGAACTGCCCCTGGACCGCAAGATCGCCGAGAAGCGCGTCTTCCCGGCCATCAACATCAACCGTTCCGGCACTCGCCGCGAAGAGTTGCTGACCGCCGACGACGAACTGCAGCGCATGTGGATCCTGCGCAAGCTGCTGCACCCGATGGACGAAATCGCTGCCATCGAGTTCCTGATCGACAAGCTCAAGCAGACCAAGACCAACGACGAGTTCTTCTTGTCGATGAAGCGCAAGTAAGTCAATTGCAGCTACACGAAAAACGCCCCGAAACGGGCGTTTTTCATGGCGGCGAGAAAAAATTGTATCTGTCCCGTAAACTCTTTTCTCTTGTGCGGGGCCCCATCGCCGGGGCCGCCGCCTGATTTGTATCAAATAAGAGAAAAGAATTTCATGCACACGTTTGGCAATCGGCGCGATATCGACGGGATGCGGGCCTTGGCCGTTATCCCGGTGGTACTGTTCCATTTCGGCTTCAGCGCTTTCAGTGGGGGATTTGTCGGTGTTGACGTTTTTTTCGTCATTTCAGGCTTTCTGATCACCGGCATTCTATTTCGGGAAATAAACGCACAGCGTTTCAGCTTTCTGGATTTCTGGGGGCGTCGTGCTCGGCGGATCCTGCCAGCGCTGAGCGTGGTGTTACTGGTGACGCTAGCCTTGGGCTGGGTGCTGCTGACGCCCAAGGATTACTCCGAACTGGGCAGGGCGACGCGCTACCAGGCGCTGTTCATTTCAAATCTGCTCTACATGCGCCAGGACGGCTACTTCGAGCCGGCATCGGACCTCAAGCCTTTGCTGCACACATGGTCGTTGGCTGTCGAAGAGCAGTACTACATCTTCTTCCCGTTACTGATGATGCTGTTGATGCGCTATTTGCGGCATTGGCGCTGGGTCTTGTTCGCGGTGCTGCTCGTGTCGTTCGGACTGAATGTCGGCCATATCGATCGCAAGCCAGAGATAGCGTTCTTCTCCCTGCAGGCGCGCGCATGGGAGCTATTGTGCGGCGCGATGCTGGCCGTCTTGCCGGCACCGAAAAACGCCATAAAACCCTGGATTTCTCAGGCTGTGGGGCTGGCTGGATTGGCGGCTGTGCTGGCCGCAATATTCACCTTTGACGGGACGACGAATTTTCCTGGGTGGGCAGCGTTGCTGCCAGTGCTGGGGGCGACTGCGCTGATCTGGTCCGGTGCGCAGGGTACGACCTGGGTCGGCCAGTTCCTGGGTACGCGTGTGCTGGTCTGGATCGGCTTGCTCTCCTATTCCCTGTACCTGTGGCACTGGCCAGTCTATGTCTACGCCAACGCCGTCTCGGCCAATGGCATCGGGCCGCTCGAAGCGGTTGGGTGGATAGCTCTGGCGCTGGCCTTGGCATGGGCGAGCCTGCGTTTCATCGAGCTGCCGTTTCGGGAAAAACGTCTGTTGGCCAATCGTAACGCTCTGCTGATCGGCGCTCTGATGGCGATCACGGTGTTGGCGGTAATGGGCTCGGTGGTTCGATCTCATGAAGGCTTCGTGCAACGGCTTTCCGCCAAGGAAATGGAGTACGCCCAATCCAGAGAGTGGCATGCCGGGCAGGATGAGTGCATGTTGAAGAGCCTCGACAATACCCTTCTGGACAGGGCCTGCCTGGCGGGCAAGGATCAAAAGGGCCCGGCGACCTTGCTGTTCTGGGGCGATAGCCATGCAGCGGCGCTGTGGCCGGCCATTGAAGCCACAGCCCGAGATCAGGGGCGACAGATATGGCTCTACAGCCTGAGTGCCTGTCCGCCGATCTTGAGCCCGGATCCACGCAAGCAGTGCAGTGCGTTCAACCAGCGCACCATGAAACGCGTGGTCGATCTGGGGATAAAGCAAGTGGTGCTGGCGGCCAACTGGGGCTACTACATGTACAGCTTCGAGAGCGCCGAAAAAATAATGATGCTCAATCCCCACGATACGCGGGAGCAGGCCGAGCAGCGTCTGGCGACCGGGGTCAAGGCGACGGTAGCGGCGTTGCGCCAGGCAGGCGTACAAGTCTGGTTGTTCAAGCAGGTGCCGCTGCAGCGCAAAGGCGCCGTCGAACGGCTGACCAGTCTGGCCCGAGTGGGACGTTCGCCCGATGGACTGGGGCGCCCACTCGACGAGCATCTGGCGCGCGACCGCTTCATCAATACGTTGTTCGACTCGCTGAGCGCTGCTGACCCGCAGGTGCGAACCATCGACCCGACATCGCTGATGTGCCCTGAAAAGATATGTAATATCGAGGCCGACGGGCACTTGCTTTACAAGGATGTGGATCACCTCTCGGATTTCGGTGGCATCCGAGTGAGCCCGCTGTTCACGCCGCTGCTGAATGAGGCGCAGCGCAATTGAAGGTATCCATACGCTCGCGGGACTGCAGTTTGGCCCTCGGAACAGGTAGGATGTAGACCTATTTTTGGGGTGGCATCTTTAATGAAATTCAAGGATCTGCGGGATTTCGTGCAGCAACTCGAGCAGCGCGGGGAATTGAAGCGTATTCAGGTGCCGATCTCGCCAGTGCTGGAAATGACCGAGATCTGTGACCGTACCTTGCGCGCCAAGGGCCCGGCGCTGCTGTTCGAAAACCCGGTGGGGCATAGCATTCCGGTGCTCGGCAACCTGTTCGGCACGCCTGGGCGGGTTGCCTTGGGCATGGGCGCCGAGGACGTCTCGGAGCTGCGCGAAATCGGCAAGCTGCTGGCCTTTCTCAAAGAGCCAGAGCCGCCCAAAGGGCTCAAGGATGCCTGGTCGAAGCTGCCGATCTTCAAAAAGATCATCGCCATGGCGCCCAAGGTGGTCAAGGATGCCCCCTGCCAGGAAGTGGTTCTCGAAGGCGATGACGTCGACCTCGGCATGCTGCCCGTGCAGCATTGCTGGCCCGGCGACGTGGCACCGCTGATCACCTGGGGCCTGACGGTGACCCGCGGCCCGAACAAGGAGCGCCAGAACCTGGGCATCTATCGCCAGCAGGTCATTGGCCGCAACAAAGTGATCATGCGCTGGTTGAGCCATCGCGGCGGTGCGCTGGATTATCGCGAGTGGTGTGAAAAGCACCCCGGCCAGCCGTTCCCGGTTTCGGTAGCGCTTGGCGCCGACCCGGCGACCATCCTCGGCGCCGTGACCCCGGTGCCCGACAGCCTCTCAGAATATGCCTTCGCCGGGCTGTTGCGGGGCAATCGGACCGAGCTGATCAAGTGCCGTGGCAACGATCTGCAAGTGCCCGCCAGTGCCGAAATCGTCCTGGAAGGTGTGATCCATCCGGGTGAAATGGCCCCGGAAGGCCCGTACGGCGACCATACCGGTTACTACAACGAAGTCGACAGCTTCCCGGTGTTCACCGTCGAGCGCATCACCCACCGAATCAAACCGATCTATCACAGCACCTACACCGGCCGCCCGCCTGACGAACCGGCGATTCTTGGTGTGGCCTTGAACGAGGTGTTCGTGCCGATCCTGCAAAAGCAGTTCCCGGAGATCACCGACTTCTACTTGCCGCCCGAAGGCTGCTCGTACCGTATGGCCATCGTCACCATGAAGAAGCAATACCCCGGCCACGCCAAGCGGGTGATGTTGGGTGTGTGGTCGTTTCTGCGCCAGTTCATGTACACCAAGTTCGTTATCGTCACCGACGACGACATCAATGCGCGGGACTGGAACGATGTGATCTGGGCCATCACCACGCGCATGGACCCCAAGCGCGATACCGTGATGATCGATAACACCCCCATCGACTATCTGGATTTCGCCTCGCCGGTATCGGGCCTGGGTTCGAAGATGGGTCTGGATGCCACCAACAAGTGGCCGGGCGAGACCACTCGCGAGTGGGGCCGCGTGATCGTCAAGGATGAAGCGGTGACTCGCCGCGTCGACGAGCTCTGGAATCAATTGGGAATAGACTGATGCGCGTGACCTTGCAGCCCTCCGGCGCGGTGCTCGACACCTTGCCCGCCGAACGAATCCTGGCCGCTGCACAGCGCCTCGGTTACGAGTGCCCGAACAGCTGCCGCAACGGCAATTGCCACCTGTGTTCGGCGTTGCTGGTTGCAGGTCGGGTGCAGCAAGAGGGTGATGTGCGGGAGCAGGGCGAAATCTACACCTGCATCGCCGAACCGCTGGAAGATTGCATCGTGCTCTGGGATGGCGTGCTGGCACTGGGTGAATTGCCGGTGCGCAGCTTCGCCTGCCAGTTGAGCGAATGCGTGGCGGTGGGCGGGGATGTGTGGCGCGTGCGTTTGCTGGCGCCTGCTGGCAAGCCGCCGCGCTACCACGCGGGTCAGTACGCGATGATCGAGCGCGACAATGGCGAGCGCTCGGCGTTTTCACTGGCATCGGCGCCCCATTCCGGGCGTGAGCTGGAACTGCACATCCTGGTGCGCGAAGACAGTGCGCGCAACCTGATCGCCCAGTTGCAGCGCAACAACGGTGCGCGCCTGCAATTGCCCTTCGGCGACGCGCATCTGGCCGAATTGCCTGACGGGCCGCTGGTATTGATTGCCGCAGGCACTGGCATGGCGCAAATGCACAGCCTCATCGAACACTGTCGGGCCCGTGGCTTTGCTCATCCGGTTCATCTGTACTGGGGCGTGCGGCGACCTGAGGATTTCTATGAAATCGCCCATTGGCAGGCGTGGCAGCAATTGCCCAACCTGTTCCTGCACAAGGTGGTCAGCGATCTTTGCGGTTGGGAAGGGCGTTGCGGCTTATTGCATGAAGCTGTATGCGAAGACATTGCCGACCTGTCCGGCGTCCATGTCTATGCCAGCGGTTCGCCGACGATGATCTACGCCACGCTCGACGCACTGGTGGACGCGGGGATGAATGCCCGGCAGATGCGCGCCGATGTATTTGCCTACGCACCGCGCCCCTGAATCGCTGGAATGCGCTGTGTAATCGTCGTGCACTGATTTGTATATTTTTATTCACCGTGCCGCGCGAAAACTCCCTGCGATAGTGCAACTTCTAATACTTCGCCCTTATTCAGGGCTTTATAACAAACTGCAAAACCGAAAGTTATAACCAAGCCTAAGGACTTGTTTTTCTGTGGGTATCTGCCGTACGGTAGTCATCAGGATCATGTCATCGGTTAGAGTGAGTTGTCCTTTCAACTCACGGGGATATCAGGCGTCCGCTTATGTCCGCTATTGAAACTGCGCATTTGAACGCGATCTATCCGCCCAGCCTAGATCTGGGCCCCCAACTGACCGATGAGCAGTTGGCGCACTCGCTCGACTCCACCATGGAGTTGCACAAAGGTGGGCCGGTCTGGCTGTTCGCTTACGGCTCGCTGATCTGGCGGCCCGAGTGCGCGGCGGTCGAGCGCCGCCGGGCGCGTATCCACGGTTATCACCGTGGTCTGTATCTGTGGTCTCACGAGCACCGCGGCACCCCCGAGCAGCCCGGTCTGGTCTTCGGCCTGGACCGAGGCGGCTCCTGCAGTGGCTTCGCCTTTCGATTGCCCGACGAGCACCTGCGTGATTCGTTGGTCGCGTTGTGGAAGCGCGAGATGCCTTACCCTTCCTATCGCCCACACTGGCTCAATTGCCGCTTGGACGATGGCAGCAAGGTGCAGGCGTTGGGTTTCGTGCTGGAGCGTCATCTGCCCAGTTATGCGGGCAATCTGCCGGATAATCTGCTGACGCAGATACTCGCCAACGCCAGTGGGCGCTTCGGCACGACCCGTGAATATGTCGAGCAGACCATCAGCGCCTTGCGCACCCACGCCATGCCGGACCGCAATCTGGAGGCGCGGATCAAGCGTTGCCACTGCTCGTCCGTGACCGAGCAGATTCAGGTCACCGGCCTGGATGTACCGCGGCTTTAAGACGCAAACCCGCCCTATATCTTTCCCGCTTGCTGCCGATAACCCTGGCATCAAGGGGTATGACGCTCCTTCTCATCGACACCGCCAGCCGATTTGATTTGGGCGCTGGCCATTGCGGTGTTTATGCTGTGTTCATTTTGTGAGGAGCGAAACATTGAAAGCGTGGATCCTGATGTTGCTGGCGTTGTCCGCACCCATGGCTGCCATGGCCAACGAAGAGGCCAAGGAGGGCGCCGGCCCTGTCATCACTTATTACTCGCTGAATCCGCCGCTGGTGGGCAACTATTCGCTCGACGGCGGGGCGAAGCTGCACGTCTACAAGGCTGATATCGCCTTGAAGGTCACCGGTGCCGAAGCGCTGGCGGCGGTCAAGCATCATGAGCCGCTGATCCGCAACAAGCTGGTGCAGTTGTTCACTCAGCAGACCGTGGATTCGCTGAGCAAGTCGGACTCCAAGGAAGCCCTGCGTCAGGAAGCGCTGAAAGAGACTCAGCAGGTGCTCAACGACGAAGAAGGCAAGCCGATCGTCGAAGACCTGCTGTTCAACAACCTGATAGTTCAGTAACAGCCGCTAGCGCAGCAAGCCGAGAACGGCGGCCCACTGTTGGGGTGTCACTGGCATGACCGACAGGCGGCTGCCTTTTTGCACCAGGGCCAGTTCGGCCAACGCGCTCTGTTGTTTGAGAGTGCCGAGGGCGAGAACCTTGGGGAAGGTCTGGACGTGGCCGACATCGATCGCGCTCCAGGGGTTCTTCTCGGGGCTGGCCTTGGGGTCGTGATAGTGGCTGGTCGGGTCCAGTGCGGTGGGGTCGGGGTAGGCCTCGCCTTCGATGCTGGCCACGCCGGCGATGCCGGGCTCCGGGCAGCTGGAGTGATAGAAGAAGAACTGATCGCCGGGGGCCATGCTGCGGATGAAGTTGCGCGCCTGGTAATTGCGCACGCCATCCCAGCGGGTGTGGCCCAGGCGGCCGAGATCGGTGATGGAGAGCTCGTCGGGCTCGGATTTCATCAGCCAGTAGGCCATGACAGTTCCTCGGAATGTTCGTCTCAGATCATTATTACAGGATTGCGATTTACCGACAGCCGGTATTGCGCCACCATTTGCGCGATGAGTCGGGTTGTCGCAGAATGCGCCAACTTTTGCTTCGACACTGCCGTCCGGCCATTGACTACTACATCCGGCGACAGGATTTTTCATATTCATTTTTTGGGGGTTGTAGATGCGTCGCAAGCCGGATTTGCTGTGGGTGTTGGTTGCGTTGTTGGGTCTGGGTATCGTCACTACCGGTTACGCGCAGAGTTTCTGGGATCGCAAGGCCGATGAGCCGGCGCCTGTGGTTGCACCCTTGCAGCATCGCTGAGTCAACCGGCCTCTTCGCGGGCAAGCCTCGCTCCCACATTCGTACACCTGTAGGAGCAAGGCTTGCCCGCGAAGGGGCCCTTGAAATCTACCCCTTCCGCGCCAGATACCATCCCTTGTCCGTTAGCGTCCCCTGCAGCGGCACATCCCAGCTGGCCTGAGCCAGCTTCTTGACTTTCTGACATTCATGGGCCAGCCCCAGCAGCACCGGCTTGTGCCAGGCGCTGCGCCGGCCCCTGTAGGCCAGGCTGCGGTCATAGAAGCCGCCGCCCATGCCCAGGCGTCCGCCCACCTCATCGAAGCCCACCAGAGGCAGCAGGACCAGATCCAGCGCCCATACCTTGCGCTGCTTCGCGCGATCGATATAGGGCTCGGAAATACCGAATCGGTTGGGCCGCAGCTTTTCCCCAGGCAATACCCGCTGGAACACCATTTTGGTCCGGGGCCAGTCATTGAGCACCGGCAGATAGGTGTGCTTGCCGCGACGCTGTGCCGCACGCAATAACAGCCGCGGATCGATCTCGGCATCGTTGGGCAGGTACAAAGACACATGACGGCTGCGGCGAAACAGCGGGTGCTGGGCCAGCTGGCGGTACAGATCGAGCGCCGCTCTACGCTGTTGGACAGGCGTCAGGGCGCGGCGTGCATCACGCAATTGGCGACGCAGTTGCACACGGGAAAGTGGCGTGGGAGAGGTCATCGAGATGAGTGTCCTGAGGCGCATGGGCTGCGGCGGTCGGACTGGCAACCCCCGCCGAAGCCAGCAATGGCAGGGGTTTGAAGAAAGGTGCTCCCCGACGAACCGCTGTCGGTGTAGCCCTTGAACCCGAAAGTTCAAGGTGGAGATTACAGGAGGCCTTAAGGCTTTCCGTCGAGCGGACATGCACACCGGCCCCACGTGCAACCCCCGTGGTTGTGCGTATCGGCTCAGGGACATGACCGACTGGCAAGCACTCCAGGGAACGGTTGCCAGTATACCCCAAAGCGAGCGCGGAATCAGCCCTTGGGGACGTCGGCATCGCTGGCCAGCACCAGATCGACGCGGTCGAGCAGGTCGCGAACCTGCTCGCGGGTCGAGCCACCGGCGGCCGCAGGGGCATCCTGGCGGTGCAGCAGATCATGGGTGATATTCAGCGCAGCCATCACCGCGATACGGTCAGCGCCTATGACCTTGCCGCTGCTGCGAATCTCGCGCATCTTGCCGTCCAGGTAACGCGCCGCACCCACCAGGTTGCTGCGCTCTTCCTGCGGGCAAATGATCGAGTATTCCTTGTCGAGGATCTGAACGGTGACGCTATTGCTTGAACTCATGAGTCTTGCTCCAGGGCCTTGAGGCGCGAAATCATCGATTCAACCTTGCGCCGGGCGATTTCATTTTTTTCGATCAGATGAGCGCGCTCCTCGCGCCAGGATTTTTCCTGAGCTAATAGGAGTCCGTTTTGCTGTTTTAGTTGCTCGACTCGATCGATCAATCGTTCAAGTCTGTCCATAAGGAGGTTCAGGTCTGTCTGTTCCATTGGGCTGTTCGATTCGGTCCTGAAGGGTGGCGGGTGGTCCGAATGCCGGTGGACCTGGAGGCTTGTCATAGTCGGCGGCGGCGTCGATGGTCTTGGCGTGCCTGCCGGTGCTAGGATACAAGGCCTTCATTCTAGACATTGCGCCGCTTGGCGCCTAGTTATCATGCCTATACAGAATTCCCCGTATCACGCTTTTGCCGCATTGCTCAACACGGGCGACCATCCGGTATCGCCCGCCGAACTGCATGGCCTGCTGCTCGGTCGCAGCTGCGGTGGCGCCGGCTTCGACAACGACACCTGGATCGCCGATGCCGCCGAGCTGCTGGGCGGCGAGCCGCAAGACAACATCCGCCAGGCGCTGATCGGCCTGCAAGAGATGGTCAAGGGCGAGCTCACCAGCGACGACATGACCGTCGTGCTGCTGTTGCCGACCGACGACACCGCCCTCAAGGAACGTGCCGAGGCCCTGGGCCAGTGGTGCCAGGGCTTTTTGACCGGTTTCGGGATCGCCGCCGGTGATACCGCGCTGAGCACCGAGGCAATGGAAGTGCTGCAGGATCTGACCGCCATCTCCCAGGTCCAGGATGCCCTTGAGGAGTCCGACGATGGCGAGAATGACTACATGGAAGTCATGGAGTACCTGCGCGTCGCCCCCTTGCTGCTGTTCACCGAACTTAACAAACCGGCGGCGCCCTTGGCCAAGCCGACGCAGCACTGATCCAGACTTTCCAGCCATAGCCGACAGGGGAATCGCGTCGCCCATGATCCATATCCCGAAGTCCGAATACGCCCGACGCCGCAAGGCGCTGATGGCGCAGATGGAACCCAACAGCATCGCCATCCTGCCCGCTGCGGCCGTGGCGATCCGTAACCGTGATGTCGAGCATGTGTACCGTCAGGACAGCGATTTCCAGTACCTGAGCGGCTTCCCGGAGCCCGAGGCCGTGGTGGCGCTGATCCCCGGTCGCGAGCATGGCGAGTACGTGCTGTTCTGCCGCGAGCGCAATCCCGAGCGCGAGCTGTGGGATGGCCTGCGCGCCGGCCAGGAAGGCGCGATTCGCGATTTCGGCGCCGATGATGCCTTTCCTGTCGCCGATATCGACGAAATCCTCCCGGGCCTGATCGAGGGTCGCAACCGCGTCTACAGCGCCATGGGCAGCAATGCCGAGTTCGATCGCCATCTCATGGAGTGGATCAACACCATCCGCGCCAAGGCCAAGATGGGTTCGCTGCCGCCCAAGGAGTTCGTCGCCCTCGACCACCTGCTGCACGACATGCGCCTGTACAAGTCTGCGGCGGAGCTCAAGGTCATGCGCGAGGCTGCGGCGATTTCCTGCCGCGCCCACATCCGTGCGATGCAGGCCTGCCGTGCCGGGCTGCATGAGTTCAGTCTCGAGGCCGAGCTGGAATACGAATTCCGCAAGGGCGGCGCGCGCATGCCTGCCTATGGCTCCATCGTCGCTGCCGGCCGTAACGCCTGCATCCTCCATTACCAGGAGAACGCCGCGGTGCTGAAAGACGGTGATCTGGTGCTGATCGACGCGGGCTGCGAGATCGACTGCTACGCCAGTGACATCACCCGCACCTTCCCGGTCAGTGGCCGTTTTTCCCCCGAGCAGCGGGCAATCTACGAACTGGTGCTCAAGTCCCAGGAGGCCGCCTTTGCCGCTATCGGCCCGGACAAGCACTGGAACCAGGCCCACGAGGCCACCGTGCAGGTGATCACCGCCGGCCTGGTGGAGCTGGGGTTATTGCACGGTAGCGTCGAAGAGCTGATCGCCAGCGAAGCTTACCGCGCCTTCTACATGCACCGTGCCGGCCACTGGCTGGGGCTGGATGTGCATGATGTCGGCGAATACAAGGTCGGCGGCGCCTGGCGGGTGCTGGAGGTCGGCATGACCCTGACGGTCGAGCCGGGTATCTATATTTCGCCAGACAACCTCGACGTGCCGAAAAAGTGGCGTGGCATTGGCGTGCGCATCGAAGACGACGTGGTGGTCACTCGCCATGGCTGCGAGATTCTTACCAGTGGCGTGCCCAAGACCGTCGACGAAATCGAGGCCCTGATGGCCGCTGCCAGAACCCAAGCCGCATGAGCCGGGTGAACATTGCCATCATCGGTGGCGGCCTGGTCGGCGCCAGCCTCGCCATGGCCCTGCAAGCCGGTGCCAAGGCTCGGGGCTGGAGCATCACCCTGATCGAGCGTTTCGCCCCGGGGGACAGCTACCAGCCCAGCTACGACGCGCGCTCTTCGGCGTTGTCGTTCGGCACCCGGCAGATCTACGACCGCCAGGGCCTGTGGCAGGCGATCAGCCGCCACGCCCAGCCGATCAAGCAGATCCACGTCTCCGATCGCGGTCGTTTTGGCGTGACCCGCTTGAGTGCGATCGAAGAGGGCGTGCCGGCGCTCGGCTACGTGGTGGAGAACGCCTGGTTGGGCACTTGCCTGTGGCAGGGCCTCGATCCGGAAGTGGTGTCCTGGCATTGCCCGCGCGAAGTGCGCACCCTGCAGACCCTGCCCGATGGTTACCGGTTGGTGCTGGATGATGGCACCCGCCTGGAATGCGATCTGGCGGTGGTGGCTGACGGCGGTCGTTCCGACCTGCGCGAGCAACTGGGCATCGGCGTGCGCACGCGGCCTTACGACCAGAGCGCGCTGATCGCCAACATCACCCCGGGCGAGTCCCATAACGGCGAGGCGTTCGAGCGCTTTACCGATGAGGGCCCGATGGCCCTGCTGCCACTGCCGGAAAACCGCTGCGCGCTGGTCTGGACGCGTCAGGGTAGCGATGCGCAGCGCTTGGCCGACCTGGACGATCGACACTTTCTGCAAGAGTTGCAGGGCGTCTTCGGCTATCGCCTCGGCGCCTTGCTCAAGGTCGGCGCGCGGCACCTTTATCCGCTGTCGCTGGTGGAGTCCGAAGAGCAGGTCCGCCCCCACCTGGCCGTGCTCGGCAATGCCGCGCACAGCCTGCATCCGATTGCCGGTCAAGGTTTCAACCTGTCGCTGCGTGATGTCCAGGCCTTGGCCGAGGCGCTGCTGGCCAGCCCCGAGCTGCCGGGCCACTTCGCTACCTTGCAGGGCTATCGGGAGCGTCAGCGTCAGGATCAGCAACTGACGGTCGGTTTTTCCGACCAGGTCACGCGCTTGTTCGCCACGCCGCAGCCGTTGGTCGCAGCCGGGCGCAACCTCGGCTTGCTGGGCCTCGATTTGCTGCCACCGGCCAAGCGCTGGTTCGCGCGCCAGGCAATGGGGCTGGGTACCCGTCCGGACCCGCGCACCTGATGCCGGATAATTTCTCTTCACTTCGGCGGCCCTTGCGGTCGCCCGTCAAACAGGCATGACCCCATGGAAACGCGCGCGGATGTGCTGATAGTCGGAGCCGGCATGGTGGGCAGCGCCCTGGCCTTGGCCCTGCAAAACAGCGGCCTGGAAATTCTTCTGCTCGATGGCGGGCCGCTGACGGTCAAGCCCTTCGCCGCCGATGGGCCATTCGAGCCGCGAGTCAGCGCGCTGTCGATCGCCAGTCAACGCATCCTCGAGCGCGTCGGCGCCTGGGAAGGTGTTCAGCAGCGGCGCGCCAGCCCTTACTCCGACATGCATGTCTGGGACGGCAGCGGCACGGGGCTGGTGCACTTTTCGGCGTCCAGTGTGCATGCCGAGCACCTGGGGCATATCGTCGAAAACCGTGTGGTTCAGGACGCCTTGCTCGAGTGCCTGCACGACAGCGACATCGGTTTGCTGGCCAATGCGCGTCTGGAACAGCTACGCCATTCCGGGGATGACTGGCTGCTGACCCTGGCCGATGGCCGTCAACTGCGCACGCCTTTGGTGATTGCCGCCGATGGCGCGCATTCGGCGGTGCGGCGCCTGGCCGGTTGTGAAACCCGCGAATGGGATTATCTGCATCACGCCATCGTCACCAGTGTGCGCTGCGACAAACCCCATGCCGATACCGCCTGGCAACGCTTTACCGATGATGGACCGCTGGCGTTTCTACCGTTACAGCGCGGGGAGGAGCACTGGTGCTCGATCGTCTGGTCGATTACCCCACTCGAGGCTGAGCGGATGATGGCGCTGGACGACGGGTCCTTCTGCCGCGCGCTGGAGCGGGCCTTCGAGGGCCGCCTGGGCACGGTGCTGGCAGCGGATCCGCGGCTCTGCGTGCCGTTGCGCCAGCGCCATGCCAAGCGCTACGTCGCCAACGGTCTGGCCTTGATCGGCGATGCCGCGCACACCATTCACCCGCTGGCCGGCCAGGGGGTGAACCTTGGGTTTCTCGATGCCGCGGTGCTTGCCGAAGAGTTGCTGGCGGCCCAGCAGCGCGGCGAGCGGCTGGCGGACGTGCGCGTGCTGAGTCGTTATGAGCGTCGACGCATGCCGCACAATCTGGCCCTGATGGCGGCTATGGAGGGCTTCGAACGGTTGTTCCAGGCCGACCCGCTGCCGCTGCGCTGGTTGCGCAACAGCGGCCTCAAGCTGGTGGAGCAGAGCGCTGAAGCCAAGGCGCTGTTCATGCGCCAGGCATTGGGCTTGAGCGGTGATCTGCCGGCCCTGGCACGCCTCTGAAACATCTGGTAACTGCGCGGCCGAGAGTTTGATTGTGATGCTAAATGGGATTCACTACCATTTCGCCTCATTTTCAAGCTGAGGCACTTTCCATGGCGTGCAAGCGATTCCTGGCCGCGCTGGCGTTGTCCCTGTTCGGCAGTCACGCTGTGGCAGCCGACGAAGTGGTGGTGTATTCGTCGCGCATCGATGAACTGATCAAACCGGTGTTCGACGCCTATACCGCGCAGACCGGGGTCAAGATCAAGTTCATCACCGACAAGGAAGCGCCGCTGATGCAGCGCATCAAGGCCGAGGGCAGCAACGCCACCGCCGACCTGCTGCTCACCGTGGACGCCGGCAATCTCTGGCAAGCCGAGCAGATGGGCATTCTGCAACCCATCGAGTCGCCGATCATCGATGCCAATATCCCCGCGCAATATCGCTCATCCAGCCACGCCTGGACCGGCCTGAGCCTGCGCGCCCGGACCATCGCCTATGCCTCCGATCGGGTCAAGCCGGCCGAACTTTCCACCTATGAAGCGCTGGCCGACAAACAGTGGGAAGGGCGCCTGTGCCTGCGGACCGCGAAGAAGGTCTACAACCAGTCGTTGACCGCTACCCTGATCGAAACCCACGGCAGCGAGCAGACCGAGCGGATCCTCAAGGGCTGGGTCAACAACCTGTCCACCGATGTGTTTTCCGACGATATCGCGGTGCTCCAGGCCATCGCTGCCGGGCAATGCGATGTGGGTATCGTCAACACTTACTACTACGGGCGCCTGCACAAGCAGGATCCTTCCCTGCCAGTCAAACTGTTCTGGCCCAATCAGAGCGACCGTGGCGTGCACGTCAACCTGTCGGGCATCGGCCTGACCAGACATGCCCCCCATCCGGACGCGGCCAAGGCCTTGGTGGAGTGGATGACGGGCGCGCAGGCGCAGCGCATCTTCGCCGATACCAATCAGGAGTTCCCGGCCAATCCGAGCGTCACGCCGTCCGCTGAGGTGGCCAGTTGGGGGGCGTTCAAGGCGGATACCTTGCCGGTCGAGGTTGCGGGCAAGCGCCAGGCCGAGGCGATTCGCCTGATGGATCGGGTAGGCTGGAATTGACCTGGCTTTCCCCCGATTGCGATCTGCCTGAATTGACCAAGTGGCAGGCCCATTTTCGGGGGCAAGCCCCCTCGCTACAGGGGCGCGCGTGGTGAATCGTTGGCATTTGCCGGTGTTCGCCGTTGCGGCCTTGGTGTTGTTGCCTTTGAGCGTGCTGCTGTTGTCTTGGCAGTCGATCGACGTGCAGATCTGGGAGCATCTGTGGGATACCCAGCTGCCGCGGCTGTTGGGCAATACCCTGGTTCTGGTACTAGGCGTCGGGGTGGGCGTGACGCTGCTTGGAGTCAGCCTCGCCTGGCTCACCAGCCTCTGCGAGTTTCCAGGGCGGCGCTGGCTGGATTGGGCGCTGATGTTGCCGTTCGCTATTCCCGCCTACGTGCTGGCATTCGTCTTCGTCGGCCTGCTGGACTTCGCCGGACCGGTGCAAAGTCTGCTGCGCGAGTGGTTCGGGCCAGGGTTGCGGCTGCCACGGGTGCGCTCCACGGGCGGGGTGATCAGTGTCCTGGTGCTGGTGTTCTATCCCTATGTCTACCTGCTTGCACGTACGGCGTTTCTCGCTCAGGGCAAGGGCCTGATGGAAGCTGCGCGAGTGCTGGGGCAGTCGCCCTGGCAGGCTTTCTGGCGCGTCGCGCTGCCCATGGCGCGCCCGGCGATCGGTGCCGGTGTGGCGTTGGCGCTGATGGAAACCCTGGCCGATTTCGGCGCCGTGTCGGTGTTCAATTTCGATACCTTCACCACGGCCATCTACAAGACCTGGTATGGATTCTTCAGCCTTTCGAGTGCGGCGCAACTGGCGAGTCTGCTGTTGCTGGCGGTGATGCTGGTGCTCTATGGCGAACGTCGCGCTCGAGGCGCCAGCCATGCCGCCAGTGAGCGACCGCGGTTGGCTGCGCTTTATCCCTTGCGCGGCCTCAAGGCGCTGGCGGCGAGTGCCTGGTGCCTGCTGGTGTTTGCCTGTGCCTTCGTCATTCCCGTGGCGCAATTGCTGGTGTGGTGCTGGCAGCGCGGGCGTTTCGATCTGGACGAGCGCTACGCCGCGTTGATCCTGCATACCTTGTATCTGGGCGCGCTGGCGGCGCTGATTACAGTGGCGATCGCGTTGATGCTGGCGTTTGCCAGACGCTTTTCCTCAGCCACGGGAATTGGCGTGGGGGTGAGCGTTGCCAATCTCGGTTATGCCTTGCCGGGTTCGGTGCTGGCGGTGTCGATCATGCTCGCGTTCAGTTACCTGGACAACGTATTGGTGGTGCCCGTGTCCAGCGCTTTGGGCGGCGCTGGGCGACCGCTGTTGCTCGGCAGCCTGGCCGCGCTGCTGTTGGCGTATCTGGTGCGTTTCATGGCGGTGGCCTACGGGCCGCTGGAAAACAGCCTGATCCGCATTCGTCCGTCGTTACCGGAGGCAGCACAGAGCCTGGGCGCGAACAAGCGCACGGTGCTGCTGAAGATCTATCTGCCCCTGCTGGTGCCGGGCATGCTCAGCGCGGCATTGCTGGTGTTCGTCGATGTGCTCAAGGAAATGCCCGCCACCTTGCTGATGCGTCCCTTTGGCTGGGACACGCTGGCGGTGCGGATTTTCGAGATGACCAGCGAGGGCGAATGGGCGCGGGCCTCGTTGCCGGCCTTGACCCTAGTGGCGGTCGGCCTGCTGCCGGTCATCGGCCTGATACGACGTTCGGCACAGGGCACCGGTCGAAGCTGCTAGTGCCAGTGTCGTTCCTTGCGGCTACAATGCGCGGCATTCGGTGCGGACCGCCTACTCGCGACAGGGGTTTCGGATAGCGGTTATCTCTTTGTTTCATATGGTTTTTGGCTCGGTCATTTCATTGAGCCTGAAACGAGAGCGCACTTTCGCCAAGCCCGGAAGGAGACACCCATGGGACAGCGTACACCACTGTTTGATCTGCACCTCGCGCTGGGTGCCAAGCTGGTGGATTTTGGCGGCTGGGATATGCCGCTGCATTATGGCTCCCAGGTCGAGGAGCATCATCAGGTTCGTCGCGACTGCGGCGTGTTCGACGTCTCGCACATGACCGTCATCGACATTACCGGGCCTCAAGCCAAGCCTTGGCTGCGACGCTTGCTGGCCAACGATGTCGAACGCCTGCGCAGCGTCGGCAGCGCGCTCTACAGTGCCATGCTTGAACCTGAGGGTGGCATTATCGACGACATGATCGTCTACCTGACCGATCAGGGCTATCGCCTGGTGGCCAACGCCGCCACTCGCGACAAGGACCTGGCCTGGATGCACGCGCAGGCCGTGGGGTACGACGTTCATGTGCGCGAATGCGCCGAGATGGCTATGCTCGCCATCCAAGGCCCAAAGGCCCGCCAGCGCCTGTCCGAGGTACTGGACCGGGGTCGGGCGCAGCTGGTGCAGTCACTCAAGCCGTTCGAAGGCCGGGCTGAAGGCGACTGGTACCTTGCTCGTACCGGTTATACCGGCGAAGACGGTGTCGAGATCATCCTGCCCGCCACCCAGGCGCCCGGTCTGTTCAACGACCTGGTCGGTGCCGGTATCCCTCCCATCGGTCTGGGCGCCCGTGATACCTTGCGCCTCGAAGCCGGCATGAATCTGTACGGGCAGGACATGGACGAGGTCAATTCGCCCTTGGCTTCCAATATGGCCTGGTCGGTATGCTGGGATTCAGCCGAGCGTGACTTTATCGGGCGGGCGGCCCTCGAAGCTGAACGTGGTACCGGTATCCAGCGCAAGCTGGTCGGTCTGGTGCTTGAGGAGCGCGGTGTCTTGCGCGCCCATCAGGTGGTACGCATCAGCAAGATTGGCGAAGGGGAGATCACCAGTGGTAGTTTCTCTCCTACGCTTAGCAAGTCGATTGCGCTGGCGCGCGTACCGATGGCCACCGCTGACCGCGCTGAAGTCGAAATTCGCGGCAAATGGTACCCCGTGCGTGTCGTAAAGCCGACGTTCGTACGTCACGGCAAAACCCTGATCTGATATTTTCTGGCGGCCTACCGCTGACCTTGTTGAGGACAACACTATGAGCGATATCCCAGCCGAACTGCGATTTGCCGAAAGCCACGAGTGGGCACGTCTGGAGGCCGATGGTACGGTCACCGTCGGTATTTCCGACCATGCCCAGGAAGCCTTGGGGGATGTGGTATTCGTCGAACTGACCGAAATCGGCAAGACTTTCGCCGCTGCCGATCAGGCAGGTGTGGTGGAGTCGGTAAAAGCCGCATCGGACATCTATGCGCCGGTCGCAGGCGAAGTCATCGAGATCAACGAAGAACTGGCGGGTTCGCCAGAGCTGCTGAACAGCGATCCTTACGGGGCGTGGATTTTCAAGCTCAAGCCGACCAATGCTGCGGATCTGGACAAGCTGTTCGATGCGGCGGGTTACAAGGCTGCTATCGGCGAGTAACGCCGTGATACCCATGTAGCGAGGGGGCTTGCCCCCGATCAGCGTTGACTCACACCCTTCAGGGGGTGCGTCAAGGCCAATCGGAGGCAAGCCCCCTCGCTGCGTATGATGTGTTGTTATGGATCAGTTGTTATCTACGATTGCATTCTTGGCCAGGATGGCGTTGGCCAGGTCCATGTCCGAAGCCTTCAGACCTGGGTTATCCGAGCGAACCTTGGCCATGGCAGCTTCCAGATACGGGCCACGGATGTTGCCGTCGCTGGCGACGAAGCTGCCAGCGTCATCCTGAGCGGCAATGATCATTTTATGATCCTTGAACGTCAGGTAGGTCGAGCCGGTCGTGGCGCCGGACGACAGCACCTGACGCAGGAATCCATCAGCCATGGCTGAACCGACGGGCAGGGAAAGCAGGGCGAGCGTGACAGCGGCGATCTTGAGACGCATGACGGAATACTCCAGTTTTATTATTCCTGAGGGTTGGATAGGGGCATCAGGGATCTAGTTCCCCGAAGCCCGTTCATTCAGGGACTACCAGCAACACGGTGCCATCCAGGCCGGTCACCTTTACGCGTGATCCGGCCAGGGTGTCCGGCCCCCGAGCCAGCCATACGCCGTCACCGACCTTGACCTTGCCGCGGCCATCGACAATGGCGTCCGTGACCAGCAAGGTCCGACCGATGAGCTCCTGGCCGCGCATGTTCAGCCCCGGTTGGTCACTGGGCCGTGCCACGCTGCGTTGCCGACGCCACCAATAGAACGAGGTCAACAACGAGAGCGCTGCGAACAGCAGCACTTGCACGGCCCAGCCCAGTACAGGCATCACGAAGGTAATGACGCCAACTGCCGCCGCGGCGATACCCAGCCATAACAGGTAGCCTCCGGCGCCGAATACTTCGAGGATCAGCAGCACCGTACCCAGTGCCAGCCAGTCCCAGAACGACAGATGTTGCACGAAGTCCAGCATCGTCAGGCCTCAGACTTTCTTGTTGTCGAAGGTAGCCTTGATGATTTCACCGATGCCGCCCACGGAGCCGATGATCGAGCTGGCCTCGAGCGGCATGAGAATGACCTTGCTGTTGTTGGCCGAAGCCAGCTTGCCCAGTGCATCGACGTATTTTTGGGCAACGAAATAATTGATGGCCTGCACGTTACCGCTGGCGATCGCTTCGGACACTACCTGTGTCGCCCGAGCTTCCGCCTCGGCCTGGCGCTCCCGGGCTTCGGACTCGAGGAAGGCTGCCTGACGCTCACCCTCGGCTTCGAGAATCTGCGCCTGTTTCTTGCCCTCGGCGGTCAGGATGGCAGCGGCGCGCATACCTTCGGCCTCCAGAATTTGGGCGCGCTTGACCCGTTCGGCCTTCATCTGGCCACTCATGGCGGCCATGAGGTCGGCAGGCGGGCTGATGTCCTTGATCTCGATACGGGTGATCTTGATGCCCCAGGGCGCCGTCGCTTCATCCACGGTGCGCAGCAGTTTCTCGTTGATGCCGTCACGCTGGCTGAGCATGGCATCCAGCTCCATCGAACCGAGCACGGTCCGGATATTGGTTTGCAGCAAGTTGCGGATGGCATGCTCGAGATTGTTGACCTCATAGGCGGCCTGGGCGGTGTTGACCACCTGAAAGAAGCACACGGCGTCGATCTGTACCGTGGCGTTGTCGGCGGTGATCACCTCTTGCGGTGGAATGTCCAGCACGCTTTCCATGACGTTGATCTTGCGACCGATGCGGTCCATCACCGGTACGATGATGTTGAGGCCGGGCTTGAGGGTGGTGGTGTAGCGGCCGAAGCGTTCGACCGTCCATTGAAAGCCCTGCGGCACGACCTTGAAGCCCATGAAGATGATGGCTACTACCAGGCCGACGAAGAGCAGCAGAACGCTACCGATTTGCATGACGAATCCCTGTTCAAAAGTGCTGAGACAACGATTGTGATCCCTGTCGGGGCGGTGATCTAGCGGTAGTTTGTGTCAGCACGTGATTGCGCCCGGTGTCAGACGCGCCTGGCTACTTTACGCCGCTGTGGGGCGTCACCCGCAGGACTTCTTCGATTGTGGTCTGGCCGGCTGCGACCTTCTGCGCGCCTGACAGCCGCAGGCTGCGCATGCCCTCGAGATAGGCCTGACGCTTGAGGGCGGCGAGGTCGGTATCGGCCTGGATATGGGCCTTGAGGCTGTCGGTCAGGAGCATGATTTCATACACCCCCGCGCGGCCGCGATAGCCGGTCTCGCGGCATTCCGCACATCCCGTCGCCTGGTGTACGCCGCCAGGCAGCGGCGCTTGCCACGGGCGGGTCAGTTCCTGCCAATCGCTGGCCGCGAGCGTATGAGGCACCTTGCAGTGGCTGCACAAGGTACGCACCAGCCGCTGGGCCATCACCCCCAGCACCGTGGCCTTGATCAGATAATGGGCGATGCCCAGTTCCAGCAGCCGGCTGATGGCGCTGGGCGCATCGTTGGTGTGCAAGGTCGAGAGCACCAGGTGCCCGGTCAGCGCCGCCTGAATGGCCATTTCGGCGGTCTCCAGATCACGGATCTCGCCGACCATGATGATGTCCGGGTCCTGGCGCATGAGCGCTCGCACACCGCTGGCGAAGGTGAGGTCGATGTTGGCCTGGACCTGCATCTGATTGAAGGCCGGCTCGACCATTTCGATCGGGTCTTCGATGGTGCACAGGTTGACCTCGGGGGTGGCCAGCTTCTTTAGCGTGGTGTACAGCGTGCTGGTCTTGCCCGAGCCGGTCGGACCGGTCACCAGAATGATGCCGTTGGCCTGCCCGGTCATGCCTTGCCAGCGGCGTAGATCTTCGCTGCCAAGCCCCAGCGCGTCATAGTCCTTGAGCAGCACCTCGGGATCGAAGATGCGCAGGACCATTTTTTCACCGAAGGCGGTTGGCAGGGTCGCCAGGCGCAGTTCCACGTCGCCGCCGCCTGGGGATTGGGTCTTGACCCTGCCGTCCTGCGGTTTGCGTTTTTCCGCGACGTTCATGCGGCCGAGGCTTTTCAAGCGGCTGACGATGGCCATGATCACCTGGGGCGGGAACTGGTAGACATTGTGCAGCATGCCGTCGATACGAAAGCGCACGCTGCCGTGCTCGCGGCGGGGTTCGATATGGATATCGCTGGCGCGTTGTTCGAAGGCGTAGTGGAACAGCCAGTCGACGATATCGATGATGTGCGAATCGTTGGCATCGGGTTCGCGATCATGGGCGCCGAGCTTGAGCAGTTGTTCGAAACTGCCCGGCGCTCTGCTGATTTGATCGAGGTGGCTGGCACCATTGACCGATTTAGCCAGGCGGTAGAACTCATGGGTGTAGCGATGGATGTCGAGCGGATTGGCCAACACCCGGCGGATGCGCTTTTGCAGAATATGGCCAAGGTCGTTGAGCCAGGAGGTGACATAGGGCTGCGCGGTCGCCACGGTAATGTCCCCGGCACCAGCCTCCACAGCAAGTATGCCGTGGCGCTGGGCGAAAGCGTGGGACATCACCGGCGTGATTGCGGCGACGTCGATCTTCAGCGGATCGATACGCAGATAAGGCAGCCCGGCCTGCTGTGCCAGCCAGATGGTCAGTGGCTCCAACCCCAGGCACTCGCCCGGCTGGCTGCGATCGGCAACCTGTTGAGCGGCGAGAAACTCCAGTGGATGGCGGTCACGGTTATGGCCGGACTGATACACCTTGAGCAACGGTTCGCGAGTGTCGGCAAGGATGAAGCCCTGGGCGATCAGTCCGTCGAGCAGGTCTTCAAGGCCCAGCGGGCGATCGGTGGTGGTCTGGCTCACTGCGCCCTCCCAGGCTGCGCCGTGGAGCATCCTGCGCCACGTGTGGGGAGGCAGAAGAACAAAAACCGGGTGCCACCATCAATCGCGGCAATCGTTGCCGCTGATGTCAGGCCTGTGCCGCGTTATGACTGGCGCCGCCGACGGCCTTCAACGCC
The DNA here is from genome assembly GCF_058986725.1 of Pseudomonas sp. GW821-FHT01A09. Taxonomy (NCBI): domain Bacteria; kingdom Pseudomonadati; phylum Pseudomonadota; class Gammaproteobacteria; order Pseudomonadales; family Pseudomonadaceae; genus Pseudomonas; species Pseudomonas sp. GW821-FHT01A09. Next base: position 60,283 of record NZ_JBYSWB010000008.1, on the reverse strand, counting down.
TCGGCCGGTTCGAGGTCAACAGAACACACTTCGACAAGATTGCGCATTTTTTGCGCTATCACTTCAGCCCGATGCCAGGTCACGTCGTGCAGCTCCAGCTCGATGTGCAGCAGGTCGTCATCGCGGACCATTTCGATGCGTTGGGCGATGAGGTACTGCATGGCAAACAGGTTGAGCAAGCGGCACGGGACGTCTGCCTGGGCTTCGGCCACCAGGCGAAAACGCACTGCGGTGGTCGGATTGCCCGCAGCCCAGACGTCGGGGCGAGGGCAGGGATCGTTCATGGCGTGCAAAGTGGTCATCTGGCCGGCTCCTGATTCAATGGAGGCCATTGTTCCATGAGTAACAGGATATTTCTTGGCGATTATTCCGCGCATTTACGCTATTTTGAATTGATCATGCGCAGTTAAAGTATATTGAGATAATTTTATGCAAAGCGAGCTGGATAGTTACGATCGCAAGATTCTGGCCCTGCTGCAGGAGGACGCCTCGCTGTCGAGTGCGCAGATTGCCGAACAGGTCGGTCTGTCCCAGTCGCCCTGCTGGCGGCGCATTCAGCGGATGAAGGAGGAAGGGGTAATTCGTGCCCAGGTGACTTTGCTCGATCGCAAGAAAATCGGCCTCAACACGCAGATCTTTGCCGAGGTGAAGCTCAATGCCCACGGGCGCTCCAATTTCACCGAGTTCACGGAGGCGATTCGCGGTTTTCCCGAGGTGCTGGAGTGTTATGTACTGATGGGGGCGGTGGACTTCTTGCTGCGGATCGTGACCCCCGACATTGAAGCCTACGAGCGCTTCTTCTTCGAGAAGCTGTCGATGGTGCCGGGGATCCAGGAGGTCAACTCGACGGTGGCCTTGTCGGAGATCAAGTCCACCACGAGTTTGCCGGTGCTGCGCTGACAGCCAGTACCTTCATCCTACTTGCGAACTAGCTGCTTCCAGGCGCGGGTCTGGGACACGGCCAGCGCCTGGTGGACGCGGGCGTCGAGGACTTCGTCGTTGATCTGCTGAGTGGCCAGCGCCTGCAACTTGTTCAGGTCGCCGTACAGGCGATCCAGCTCCGGCACTTCCAGCACGCCACGGGCATGGTGCATCCAGGCTTGAATACGCTCGATACGCGGCAGCTGTTCGGCCAGGTCTTCGGGCTGCTGCTGATAGCGCTGCAATTGCAAGGCTGCACCTTCTTCGGCAATGAAATGCGCCAGCCAGCTGGCCAGTGGTGCGGCACCCTGGCGATTGCCACGGTTGTTGCGCTCTACGGTCCAGGTGCGTGCCAGCAGCCAGCGCGAGGTGTTCAGCGAGAACAGGCCCCAGCGTGGGTCTTGCAGTTCTTCAGCGAACTGCTCGGGCGCGGCGCGGCGCACGTCTTCGTCTTCCTGGCCGGCTTCGACCAGCGGGCGCCAGTCTTCGAGCAGCAGGTCGAGGGCGCTGCGCAGTTCGCTGGAGGTGGCACGGGGTGCGGCCTGGCCGAGGCTGCCGAGCAAGGCGCGCAATTCGATCAGTTGCGTGACCCAATCCTGCAGCAGCCGCCAATGGCCGTTGAAACGGTATTGCTCGGCCAGTCGCTGGCTGCTCGCCAACAGGTGCCAGGCCAACGCTGTGAAGGCATCGTCCAGCGACGTCTCGGCGGTCAGCTGCGGTGCCGGCAGGCTCAAGGCATAGCTGTTGGCGTCGAACAGGCGGTAGCCGCGCTCGGCCTTGCTGATGTCGCAAGGCATCAACGGCAGGGTCGCGGCCAGCTCGGCGGCCAATTCCAGAAGAGCTGCGGGCTCGCCCTCGCGTAGCTCGAGTTCCAGCTCGCAGATTTCTTCCGACTGCTTGCCGACGATGACCTTGCCCAGATCCAGCGCAGCCTCGATCACGACTTTGCTCTTGCCGCGGCCCCAGGCGATTTCGGCGCGTTCGCGGACGAAATCGGTGGTGAACACCGGCTTGATGGTTTTTTTGTCCAGCTCGGCAAGCTGGGCGGGCCAGCATTCGTCATCGAGCTTTTTCAGATCGAGTTTGGCCTTGGCCAGCTTCCAGTCGTATTCGTTGCGCTCCGACAGCCCGGCGACGCTCTGGCCGCGGGTCTTGAGGGTCTGGATGAACTCGTCGCCATCACGGCGCAGGCGCAGGGCAACCTTGGCGCCGGCCAGATCGCGCTCGGGCGTATCGAAGTACTGATTGAACAGTTCGCGGCGTTCCCAGCCACTTTTGTTGCGCTTTTTCAGCAGCGGGTGGTCACGCAGAGCGATGAGCGTTTCGCGGCTGACGCGCAGTTTGATTTCGGTTTCTTTTTGCATGGCGGGAAAATCCAGGCGCTGGCGTAATGCCGCGCAGACGCTAAATAAGGGGGCTGCTATGGCCGAGCAGTGTACAGGACTGTTGCGCTGACGGTTTATTCTCGACGCCACATGGCTCTATGATGGGCTTCGCCCCGGGAGAATGCGCATGCCTTTGCCGTCCATGAAAGACCAGTTCGCCGCCTTGATCGCAGTGCCATCGGTAAGTTGCACGCAGCCGAGCCTCGATCTGTCCAACCGCCCGGTGATCGATCTGCTGGCCGGTTGGCTGGCAGATCTGGGCTTTGCCTGCGATATCCAGCAGGTCGCGCCTGGCAAGTTCAACCTGCTGGCCAGCTACGGCAGTGGCCCCGGCGGCCTGGTGCTGGCCGGCCATAGCGATACCGTGCCCTTCGACGAAAACCTGTGGCAGACCGATCCTCTCAAGCTCACCGAGGTGGACGGGCGCTGGGTCGGCCTGGGCAGCTGCGACATGAAGGGTTTTTTCGCGCTGGCCATCGAGGCGGTCAGGCCACTGCTCGACAAACCGTTCAAGCAGCCGCTGCTGATTCTCGCCACCTGCGATGAAGAGAGTTCGATGTCCGGTGCGCGCGCGCTGGCCGAAGCCGGGCGGCCGCTGGGGCGTGCGGCGGTGATCGGCGAGCCGACCGGGCTCAAGCCGATTCGCCTGCACAAGGGCGTGATGATGGAGCGCATCGACATTCTCGGTCAGAGTGGACACTCGTCTGATCCGAGCCTGGGGCACAGCGCATTGGAGGCGATGCACGAGGCCATCTCCGAGCTCAAGGGCCTGCGCCAGCAATGGCAGCGAGAGTATCGCAATCCACAATTCAGCGTGCCGCAGCCGACGCTCAACTTCGGTTGCATCCATGGCGGCGATAACCCCAATCGCATCTGTGGCCAATGTTCGCTGGAGTTCGATCTGCGCCCGTTGCCGGGCATGGACCCGCAGGTGCTGCGCGCGGCGATTCGCCAGAAGCTGTTGCCGGTGGCCGAGCAGCATCAGGTCAAGATCGACTACAACCCCTTGTTTCCGGAAGTCCCTCCGTTCGAACAGGTGGCCGACGCCGAGCTGGTGCGGGTGGCCGAACGCCTGACCGGGCATACCGCGGCGGCGGTGGCTTTTGGCACCGAGGCGCCGTATTTTCAGCGCCTGGGCTGCGAAACGCTGGTATTGGGCCCTGGTGATATTGCCTGCGCGCATCAGCCGGGCGAATATCTGGAAATGTCACGTTTGCAGCCGACCGTGCGTCTATTGCAACAATTGGTAGAACATTATTGTCTGACCCCGGTCTCTGAGTAGAGATCGAGCGATCCGCCATTCAAGAGACTGCCCTTAAAGTGATAGCCCCGTTGACCGTATCTGAAAGGAGCCCGCGCGTGTTGCCAAGCCTGTTTCGACGATAACCCACAACACCCAAGTTGCGTTTTCACGTTTCGTCCAATTCTTTACAGGCTTATTTCAGCATGCCCGAGTACGTTAACTGGCTTCGTCACGCCTCGCCCTATATCAATGCCCACCGGGACTGCACCTTTGTGGTGATGCTGCCGGGGGATGGGGTCGACCATCCGAATTTCGGCAATATCGTCCACGACCTGGTGTTGCTGCACAGCCTGGGGGTACGCCTGGTGCTGGTGCACGGCTCGCGCCCGCAGATCGAAGAGCGTCTGGCCGCACGGGGTATCACCCCGCATTATCACCATGGGCTACGCATCACCGACGCGGCCACGCTGGACTGCGTCATCGATGCGGTAGGGTACTTGCGCATTGCCATCGAGGCGCGCTTGTCGATGGACATGGCCTCGTCGCCGATGCAGGGTTCGCGCTTGCGTGTGGCGGGCGGTAATCTGGTCACCGCGCGGCCGATCGGCGTGGTCGAAGGGGTGGATTATCATCACACCGGTCTGGTACGTCGGGTCGATCGCAAGGGTATCAACAAGCTGCTCGATGAGCGCTCTATCGTGTTGCTGTCGCCCTTGGGCTACTCACCCACCGGCGAGATCTTCAACATTGCCTGCGAGGATGTGGCGACGCGGGCGGCTATCGATCTGGGGGCCGACAAGCTGCTGCTGTTCGGCGCCGAGCCTGGCCTGCTCGACGAGCACGGCAAGCTGGTGCGCGAACTGGGCCCGCAGCAGGTGCCGGCGCATCTGTTGCGCCTGGGCAGCGATTATCAAGGCGAGTTGCTAGATGCCGCCGCCGAGGCCTGCAAGGGCGGCGTGGCTCGCAGCCATATCGTCAGCTATGCCGAAGACGGCGCGTTGCTGACCGAGCTGTTCACCCGCGACGGCGGCGGCACGTTGGTGGCGCAGGAGCAGTTCGAAAAAGTCCGTGAAGCCAATATCGAAGACGTCGGCGGATTGATCGAACTGATCAGCCCGCTGGAAGAGCAGGGCATTCTGGTGCGTCGTTCCCGTGAAGTGCTGGAGCGGGAAATCACCCAATTCAGCGTGGTGGAACGCGAGGGGATGATCATCGCCTGCGCGGCGCTGTATCCGATTGCCGACTCCCAGGCCGGGGAGCTCGCTTGCCTGGCGGTCAATCCGGAATACCGCCACGGTGGCCGCGGCGATGAGCTGCTGGAGCGTATCGAGGAGCGGGCCAAGGCGCTGGGCATCAATACCCTGTTCGTGCTGACCACCCGCACCGCGCACTGGTTTCGCGAGCGTGGTTTTATCCCCAGTGGCGTCGAGCGTCTGCCCGCGGCGCGGGCATCGCTCTACAACTACCAGCGCAATTCGAAGATTTTCGAAAAGGCGCTGTAGCCGTCACACCGCATCGCGCGGCAGCATCAGGTTCAGGGGCAGCACTACCCGAGCTTCAAGGCCGCCGCCCGAGCGGTTGCGCAGCTCCACGTTGCCGCCATGCATCAGCACGATACGCTTGACGATGGCCAGGCCCAGGCCGGTGCCTTTGCCGCTGCGGGCCAGATCGCCGCGGGTGAAGGGGTTGAAGATACCTTCGAGTTCCGCCAGGTCGATGCCGTTGCCGCGATCAAGCACGCTGAGCACGACGTAGGGCGCGCTGGAGTCCTCGGCGACATAGGCCGCTACTTCGACGCCACTGCCCGCATGATAAAGCGCATTGCCGATGAGGTTGTTCAGCAGGCGCTTGATCGATATGCGCCGCAAGGGGAAGGGCGGGATCGGCTCCAGGCACAATCGCACCCGCTCCTCGGGTTGGTTGAACGGGGCGACGGTGTGACGAATGAGGTCGCACAGGTCGACCTCTTCTATCGTTTCGTCGCGTCCATCGCGGATGAATGCCAGGAACTGGTCGAGAATGGCGTCCATGTCTTCGATGTCGCGGACCATGTCATCGCTCAGGTCGCTGTCGCCGCTCATCAATTCAAGTGACAGCCGCAGGCGCGTCAGGGGGGTGCGCAGGTCGTGGGAAACGCCGGCCAGCATCAGTTCGCGCTCGCGGGCGGCCTGTTCGACATCCTCGGCCATCTGGTTGAACGAGCGGTACACTTCGGCCATCTCGCTGGGCGTATCGCTGATCGGCAGCCGTACGCTGCGGCCCTGGCCCAGTTGCCTGGCAGCGAACACCAGGCGCTTGAGCGGTTGATTGAGCTGACGCACGAAGATCCACGCCGAGGCCGTCGATAGCAGTCCGATGGCCAGGAACCAGCCCAGCACGCTCCAGATTTTCTGCCCGCGCAGGGGATGCGGATACAAGGGGACCTTCAACCAGCCTGGGCCCAGGCTCGGGGCTTGTACCCACAGAGCGGGCGGGGCGTGCACGCGCAGGCGCACTTCGGTATCGCTGCCTAGCTCGGCCTGCATCTGGCGCTGGTAGATTTCGCTGTATGGCCAGTGTTGCTCGCCTTCGGGCACCCCGCCGCCCACGACTCGGATCAAACCCGCTGCCTCGGCGATCTGATCGCGGTTGGACTCGTCGGCAGCCCAGTACGCGCGTAGGGTCAAGGCCACACCGTGACTGTACTGACGGTCGACCAGCACATCCTCGTTCATTAGCAGGTACACGAGCGTCAGTGCCTTGGAGAACAGCACGACGATCAGCACCAGCCAGAGCGTGCGCGAGAAAAAACTCTGGGGGAACCACAATGGGGTTTTCATAGGCTTGAGCACATAACTTTGCAGGCGCGAGACGGGCTCGCAACAATGCGGACAGCGGGCCGCACACAACACAAAACCCCCGACTGGGGGTTGGGGTTGCGATACGGCCCGCTTCTACAGGTCAGGCGTTACGCCTTGCTTTTGCCGCCGTCCGGTACGAAGACATAACCCACGCCCCAGACCGTCTGGATATAGCGCGGCTTGGAAGGGTCCGGTTCGATCATCCGGCGCAGGCGGGAAATCTGTACGTCGATGGAGCGCTCCAGCGCATCCCATTCACGACCGCGCGCCAGGTTCATCAGCTTGTCGCGGGTCAGGGGCTCCCGGGCGTGCATCACCAGGGCCTTGAGCACGGCGAACTCGCCGGTGGTCAGCATGTGCAATTCATCGCCGCGACGCAGTTCGCGAGTGGCCAGGGACAGTTCGTAATCGCCGAAGGTAACGGACTCGTCCTCACTACCCGGCGCACCCGGGACCGGGGCGGACTGGCGGCGCAGCACGGCCTTGACCCGTGCCATCAGCTCGTCGGGGTTGAACGGCTTGGCCAGGTAGTCGTCGGCACCCAGTTCCAGGCCCTTGATACGGCTCAGCTCATCGCCCTTGGCGGTCAGCATGATGATCGGAATCTGATTTTTGGCTGCGCGCAGGCGTCGGCACGCGGAAAGGCCGTCTTCGCCGGGCAGCATGAGGTCGAGGACGACCAGGTTGAAGACTTCACGGGTCAGCAAGCGGTCCATCTGCTCGGCATTGGGCACGGCGCGCGCACGGTAGCCCTTGCTGGTGAAAAAACGCTCCAGAAGGCTGCTGAGGCCTGGATCGTCATCGACGATGAGGATTTTGTCGCCTTCGACAGGGACGGCAGTGCTGCTCATGAATAGCTCCTATGATCTCGACGGCCATTATGGCTTAGCTGCAAGCCGGTGTGCCGAGTGCATTGTTAGCAGATTTTTCCTGAACCGCCATCCTGACACATCCTGCACGTAAACCGGCAATCCCCCCAAGGGCTTGCGGGTGGTTATAATGCCGGCCGCTAGCGTCAGGCCAAGAGGTCTGGCGAGGATGGTTCGCCCGCTCCACGCGGGGCTCTGCATTAACAATAGGTCAGGTGGTCTAATGGACAGTATCAACAGCCGCATTGCCGAGGAACTCGGCGTCCGCCCTCAACAGGTCGAAGCGGCCGTGGCGCTACTCGATGAAGGCTCTACAGTGCCCTTCATCGCCCGCTATCGCAAAGAAGTCACCGGCAGCCTCGATGACACCCAGTTGCGTCATCTCGAAGAGCGCCTGCGCTACCTGCGCGAACTTGACGAGCGGCGTGTCAGCATCCTCGCCAGCATCGAGGAGCAAGGCAAGCTGACCCCGGAGCTAGCCCGCGACATCAAGCTGGCCGACACCAAGACCCGCCTCGAAGACCTTTATCTGCCGTATAAGCAGAAGCGCCGCACCAAGGGCCAGATCGCCCTGGAAGCCGGCCTCGGCGAATTGGCCGACGGCCTGTTCAACGATCCACAGCGTGATCCCGAAGCCACCGCTGCCGGTTTCGTCAACGCTGAAAAAGGCGTTGCCGACACCAAGGCCGCGCTGGAAGGCGCCAAATACATCCTCATGGAGCGCTTCGCCGAAGACGCCCGCCTGCTCGACAAGCTGCGCGGCTTCCTCAAGCAGGAGTCGGTCCTCAGCGCCCGCGTGGTGGCTGGCAAGGAAGAGGAAGGCGCCAAGTTCCGCGATTACTTCGAGCACGACGAACCCCTCAAGAGCATGCCGTCACACCGCGCCCTGGCGATTTTCCGCGGCCGCAACGAAGGCATTCTCAGCTCCGCCCTCAAGGTCGGCGAAGAGTTGCCCGGCACCATGCATCCGTGCGAGGGCATGATCGGCGAGCATTTCGACATCAAGCAACAGAATCGCCCGGCCGACAAGTGGCTCGGTGAAGTGGTGCGCTGGACCTGGAAGGTCAAGCTTTACACCCACCTGGAAACGGACCTGCTGAGCGAGTTGCGCGACGGCGCCGAGACCGAGGCGATCAACGTTTTCGCTCACAACCTGCACGACCTGCTGCTGGCGGCGCCCGCCGGGCCGCGTGCCACCTTGGGCCTGGACCCGGGCTTGCGCACCGGCTGCAAGGTCGCGGTCGTGGATGCCACCGGCAAGTTGCTCGATCACGCTACCGTTTACCCTCACGTACCGCACAACAAGTGGGATCAGACCCTGGCAGTACTGGCCGCGCTGTGTGCCAAGCACTCCGTAGATCTGATCGCCATCGGCAACGGCACCGCCAGCCGCGAAACCGACAAGCTCGCCGCCGAACTGATCAAAAAATATCCAGCCATGGGCATGACCAAGGTGATGGTCTCCGAGGCGGGCGCATCGGTGTACTCGGCTTCGGAACTGGCGGCCAAGGAGTTTCCGGATCTGGACGTCTCGATCCGAGGCGCGGTGTCCATTGCTCGCCGCCTGCAGGACCCACTGGCGGAACTGGTGAAGATCGATCCCAAGTCCATCGGTGTCGGCCAGTACCAGCACGACGTGTCGCAACTCAAGCTGGCCCGTGGCCTGGATGCGGTGGTCGAAGACTGCGTGAACGCCGTGGGCGTCGACGTCAATACCGCTTCCGTGGCCCTGCTGGCGCGGATTTCCGGCCTCAACACCACGCTGGCGCAGAATATCGTCAGCCACCGTGATGCCAACGGCGCCTTCAAGACCCGTGCGGCACTGAAGAAAGTCAGCCGTCTGGGCGAAAAGACCTTCGAACAGGCTGCCGGCTTCCTGCGCGTCATGAACGGCGACAACCCGCTCGATGCTTCCGCCGTGCACCCTGAGGCCTATCCGCTGGTGCAGCGCATCGCCGCCGAAACCGATCGCGACATTCGCTCCCTGATCGGCGACAGCAGCTTCCTCAAGCGTCTGGACCCGAAAAAGTACACGGACGAGACCTTCGGCCTGCCGACCGTGACCGATATCCTCCAGGAGCTGGACAAGCCCGGGCGCGACCCGCGTCCCGAGTTCAAGACGGCGGCTTTTCAGGACGGCGTCGAGGACCTCAAGGATCTGCAACTGGGGATGATCCTCGAAGGTGTAGTGACCAACGTCACCAACTTCGGCGCATTTGTCGACATCGGCGTGCATCAGGACGGTCTGGTGCATATTTCGGCGCTGTCGGAAAAATTCGTCAAGGACCCTCGCGAAGCGGTCAAGGCCGGGGATGTGGTGAAGGTCAAGGTCATGGAAGTGGACATTCCGCGCAAACGTGTGGGATTGTCGATGCGCATGAGCGATACGCCCGGCGAGAAGATCGATGGCGCGCGCGGCAGCCGTCCGGGTTCGTCGCCGCGGCAGCAGAGCGCGCCGACGCGTGCCAAGGAGCCGGCTGCGGCCCCGGTCAACAACGCCATGGCATCGCTGTTCGCCAACGCCAAACAACTGAAGAAACGCTGATGGATCTGCCCGAAGAGTTTACCCAGAGCGCCTACAGTCAGCTGCTTGGCTGTCGGGTGCTGGAGCTGGGAGAGGGCGTCGCGCAGGTGGCGATGACCCTGGAGCCTGAGCTGCGCAATCGCCTGGGCAAGCTCCACGGCGGCGCGATGTTCAGTCTGGTGGACGTCGCCATGGGCCTCGCGTGTTCGACCTCCCACGGTTTCGACAAGCAGAGCGTGACCCTGGAGTGCAAGATCAACTACATTCGCGCCGTCGCGGATGGCGAGGTGGTGTGCACGGCCAAGGTCATCCATGGCGGGCGCCGCACCCTTGTGGTCGACGCCGAAGTGCTTCAGGGCGACAAATTGATGGCAAAGGCGCAAGCAACCTTCGCCGCTCTCTAGCTCGTTTCGCGCATCTGGGGTAATTTCGACACTGCACTGACATTGTCGGAATTACACCCAGGAGCCGCTAGTCATAACTGGCGACGAGATCGAAACCAGGCGACAACGCCGGTAACTTTCTTCACCCTTGTAGACCGTTATGTCCACCCCCATATTGGGGCGACTGACCGTGAAGGAATTCAACTTGAGCGACTTTCTCAAACGCCGCCTGGACCTGCTTGGGGCGCCTGCCAACCTTTCCCTGCTTCAGCAGTGCCTGCACGGTATCGAGCGTGAATGCCTGCGCGTGACGGCCGACGGCCGTCTGGCGCAGACGCCTCACCCTGAAGGTATGGGCGCGGCGCTGACCCACGAGCAGATCACCACGGATTATTCGGAGTCGCTGCTGGAGTTCATCACTCCGGCGTTGGCCGATCCAGCACAGACCTTGCAAAGTCTGGAAAAAATTCACCGCTTCGCCTACAGCAAGCTGGGCAACGAGCTGCTCTGGAGCCCATCGATGCCGTGCGCGTTGCCGGCCGAGCAGGACATCCCGATCGCGTACTACGGTACGTCGAACATCGGTCAGCTCAAGTACGTCTATCGTCAGGGCCTGGCCTTGCGCTATGGCCGGACCATGCAGTGCATCGCCGGTATTCACTACAACTTCTCGGTGCCCGAGGCGCTTTGGCCCTTGCTCAAGAACGCCGAGGGCGTCGAGGGCAGCGATCGCGACTACCAATCGGCGGCCTACATCGGCTTGATCCGCAACTTCCGCCGTTACAGCTGGCTGTTGATGTATCTGTTCGGCGCCTCGCCCGCCCTGGATGCAGGCTTTTTGCGTGGCCGTGCGCATCAACTCGAACAGCTGGATGCCGAGACGCTCTACTTGCCTTACGCCACCAGCCTGCGCATGAGCGATTTGGGTTATCAGAGCAACGCCCAGGCGGGCCTGACGCCGTGCTACAACGATCTGGCCAGCTACACCGACAGCCTGCGCCTGGCCGTGGCCACGCCGTACGCGCCCTACGTTGAAGTGGGCACGCACAAGGATGGCGAGTGGGTGCAGCTCAACACCAACATCCTGCAGATCGAAAACGAGTACTACTCCAATATCCGCCCCAAGCGCGTGACCTATACCGGCGAGCGGCCGATCCAGGCCTTGCAGGCGCGCGGCGTGCAGTACGTCGAAGTGCGTTGCCTGGACATCAACCCATTCCTGCCGACCGGGGTCGATCTGACCGAAGCCCGATTCCTCGATGCGTTCCTGCTGTTCTGCGCGCTGGAAGAGAGTCCGCAGATCGCCACCCTGGAATGTGGTAATTGCACCAACAATTTCCTGACCGTGGTCAAGGAAGGCCGTCGTCCGGGGCTTCAGTTGCAGCGTGATGGCGCGCCGATCGGGCTCAAGGAGTGGGCGGACGAGTTGCTGGAGCGCATCCAGCCGCTGGCTGAGCTGTTGGACCGCAGCCATGGCAGCGATGCTCATGGCAAGGCACTGGCCGCTCAGGCGGCCAAGGTGGCCGACCCGTCATTGACGCCATCGGCCCAGGTGCTGGCGAGCATGGCTGAGCACAAGGAAAGCTTCGCGCAGTTCTCCCTGCGCCAGAGCAACGCCCATGCCGATACATTGCGTGGCAATCCGTTGAGCATCGAAGAGCAGGCCGCGTTCGAAACCACGGCCCGCGAATCCATCGCCCGTCAGGCGGAGCTGGAGCAGACTGAAGTGGGGGATTTCGATCTGTTCGTGGGCGCTTATCAGGCGAGCATTCTGGCGATCAGTCAGTAATCCCGTAGCGAGGGGGCTTGCCCCCGAAAATCCACCGGCCACGCTGTTGTGCCTGACGGATCGCCATCGGGGGCAAGCCCCCCCGCTACAGCGTCAGCCCTTGCCCTTGGTCCGGGTCATCCCCGGCTCGGCGTTCTTTTCGATGTGCTCGATGATCATGCAGGCCACGTTCTTGCCGGTGGTGGTTTCGATCCCTTCCAGCCCAGGCGACGAATTGACCTCCATCACCAGCGGGCCATGATTGGAGCGCAGGATATCCACCCCGGCAACGCCAAGGCCCATGACCTTGGCTGCGCGAATGGCGGTCATGCGTTCTTCGGGGGTGATCTTGATCAGGCTGGCGGTGCCGCCGCGGTGCAGATTGGAGCGAAACTCCCCCGGCTTGGCCTGGCGCTTCATCGAGGCCAGCACCTTGTCGCCCACCACGAAGCAGCGGATATCGGCGCCACCGGCTTCCTTGATGTATTCCTGCACCATGATGTTCTGCTTCAACCCCATGAACGCCTCGATCACCGACTCGGCGGCCTTGGTGGTTTCGCACAGCACCACGCCGATGCCTTGGGTACCTTCGAGCACCTTGATTACCAGCGGTGCGCCGTTGACCATCTGGATCAGATCGGGAATGTCATCCGGCGAGTGGGCAAAGCCGGTGACCGGCAGGCCGATGCCGCGGCGCGACAGCAACTGCAGCGAACGCAGCTTGTCCCGCGAGCGGGCGATGGCCACCGACTCGTTGAGCGGATAGACGCCCATCATCTCGAACTGGCGCAGCACGGCGCAGCCATAGAAGGTCACCGAGGCGCCAATGCGCGGGATCACTGCGTCGAAGCCTTCCAGCGGCTTGCCACGGTAGTGGATCTGCGGTTTGTGGCTGGCGATGTTCATATAGGCGCGCAGGGTGTCGACCACCACCATCTCATGCCCGCGCTCGATTCCCGCTTCAACCAGACGACGAGTGGAATACAGACGCGGATTTCGCGAAAGCACAGCGATCTTCATGCAACACCATTGGCAGGGGTAGTAGTAGAAGCCGGAAAGGTCGGCTTGTCTTGAACGTAAGTCACGCCCGGGTTGACCACCAGTTGGCCTTGTACCAGGGCTTTGGAGCCGAGCAGCAAGCGGTAACGCATGGCCTTGCGACAGGCCAGGGTGAATTCGACCTCCCAGACCCGATCGCCCAGGGCCAGGGTGGTCTTGATGACATAGCGCGTCTGCGCATGGCCGTTGGAGCTCTTGATGGTTTTCATCGCCACCAGCGGCGCCTCGCAGCGACGGTGACGCAACTGCACCACGGTGCCCAGATGGGCATTGAAACGCACCCATGTTTCACCCTGACGCTCGAAGGTTTCGATCTCCGTCGCATGCAGGCTCGAGGTACTGGCGCCAGTATCGATCTTGGCGCGCAGGCCGGCCACGCCGAGGTCAGGCAGGGCCACCCACTCGCGCAGGCCGATCACACTCAGATGGTCAAATGTCTTCAAGGGGATCAACCGCAGAAAGTGTCAGGAACAGGTTGCTGCATAAATCAGAGCCCGAGGTAGTTGAGACCGATCGTGGACTGATCAATTCAACCCAGCATAGTCTGCTGGGCGCACTCTAAACGGAACGCCTGCCGCTTGCATCCGCCGTGTAGGGTAGTAGAGTTCCAGCATGTTTCAGAACGAGGTGAAGTCGTGGCGCAGAAGCAGGCCGAAGAAGAAAGAATCCGTCTGGACAAGTGGCTGTGGGCCGCTCGGTTCTACAAGACTCGCTCGCTGGCCAAGGCCGCGATCGAAAGTGGCAAGGTGCACTGCCGCGGCGAGCGCTGCAAGCCGGGCAAGGAGCCGCATGTCGGTGACGAGATTGCCGTGCGTACCGGCTTCGATGAGCGAACCGTGGTGGTCAAGGCGCTGTCCGATGTGCGGCGGGGTGCTCCTGAGGCGCAGTTGCTTTATGCTGAGACCGAGCAGAGTATTGCCAGACGCGAGCAAGCAGCGGCGATGCGCAAGGCGGGCAGTCTGGGCGTCGAAACCGATGGGCGGCCGAGCAAGAAGCAGCGTCGGCAACTCCATCAGTTGTTCGGCAGCCGCGACTAGCCGCTGACCACGCTCATGCGGCGCAGAATGGGGATGTGCTCGAGCAGCTTGAACACCGGATTGCTGAGTGCGCTCAGCAAGGCGGTAGCTTTGGCAAGATAGGGTGTGTAGAAGCCCCAGCCCAGCGCCAGCAATGCCATCAGCACGCCGCCGATGTAATCGTCCTGGCCCCAATGCGCGCCAGCCACCAGGCGTGGCAGGCTGAACAGCACCACCAGGCCCCAGATCACCAGCAATTGGCTGTTGCGGCGAGCGAACAGGCTCATGAACATGGCCCAGATCAACAGTACCGAGGCATGATCGCCGGGAAAGCTCTGGTTGGATTCGTCCTTGAGCTCGAGATGCCTGTCGATGTTCGGATAGAGATTTTCCAGGCGCACCGCATCTGGCACCACCAGCGACGGGCTGCTGTGCTGCCACCCCATGTGGTCGCAGACGCCGGAAAACAGCGCGCGAATGACTAGCAACGCGATCATGAGGGCGATAATGCCCAAGGCTGCCTGGCGTACCTGGCTACGTTCGAACACGTAGTCGCCGCGAATCAGCAGGGTCAGCAGGATCACCCCGACCACGATATCGAACGGCCGCATGCTGCCCACGGCCCAGATCGAACGCCAGACGGCGTTGGTCGCCAGGGGTTGATTGAGCATATGAAACAGCCCGACATCGAACGCGGTAAACAGCTCTTTACCTGCGGGCAACAGCCACAGGCCCAGCAGGACAAGCGCGGCGACGTTGCACGTCACCAGGGCTCTGATGTTCCATCTTGCTTGGAACAGAGCGGGTTTGTTCATAAAATACCTCGAATGGCAGAGCTCAAAGGCGCAAAGCGCGTGCTACGGGAATTGTTTTGCTGAATATACATTTTGTCATAATTATCAGATACCCAGACCTATGTCCGAATTGCTAGATACCGATTTCACCCAGCGTTTCATCTTCGACGACAGCGATGTTCGCGGTGAGCTGGTCTCTCTGGAGCGCAGTTATGCCGAGGTCCTGGCCAAGCACCCGTACCCGGAGCCGGTCGCGCAGCTGCTCGGCGAATTCATGGCAGCGGCGGCCTTGCTGGTCGGCACCCTGAAATTCGACGGCTTGCTGATCCTTCAGGCGCGCTCCAGCGGGCCAGTTCCGCTGTTGATGATCGAATGTTCCAGCGAACGCGAGATTCGCGGCCTGGCCCGCTATGACGCGGATCAGGTGGTCGCGGGCGCCGGCTTGCCGGAACTGATGCCGGAAGGCACACTGGCGATGACCATTGACCCTACCAATGGCCAGCGTTACCAGGGCATCGTCGAGTTGGGCGGTGCGGACTTGTCGGAATCCTTCACCAATTACTTCGCGCTGTCGGAGCAATTGGGCACGAAGTTCATCCTCAAGGCCGACACCCATCGTGCCCGGGGCCTGCTGTTGCAGCAGTTGCCCATCGACAAGATCAAGGATGATGAAGACCGCGCGGACAACTGGCAGCATCTGACCACCCTGGCGCAGACGCTGAAAACCGAGGAGCTGCTCGGCCTCGACAACCAGACCGTTCTGCATCGCCTCTATCACGAGGAAGAGCTGCGTCTGTTCGACATCCAGCCGCTGCAGTTTCGCTGCAGCTGCTCCCGGGAGCGATCGGCGCGTGCGTTGATCAGCCTGGGTGAGGAGGACGCACAGCAAGTGTTGATCGAGCACGGTGGCAACATCGAGATCGATTGCCAGTTCTGCAATGAGCGTTATCTGTTCGATTCTGCAGACGTCGCGCAACTGTTTCTGGACGGTAGTGTCGATTCACCGTCAGAGACTCGTCACTGAAAGGTTTTAGCACCGCTAACTGAAAGTCAGGAACGTCGGAATAGTGCCATCCAGACAGGAGGGGTCTACTTTTTCCGAATGTTTCTGGCATAATCCGGCCACTTTTTTCGCTGTAGTAGGTTTGTATTATTACTACAAAACGTTTGGAGCACTCGGCCACTGGCCGACGGGGACATTCATGACGCAAGCCAATAACGCCGTGTACACCGATCTGAGCACCGACGATCTGGTTAGAGAAGCTTTGACTCGCGGTGAAGGCGAGCTGTCCGATACGGGCGCGCTGGTCGTCAAGACCGGGCATCGCACTGGCCGTTCACCGGTAGACCGTTTCATCGTCGAAGAGCCGTCTTCCCAGAACGACATCGCCTGGGGCCCGATCAACCGCAAATTCCCGGCAGACAAGTTCGATGCCCTGTGGAATCGCGTAGAAGCCTATCTGGGCGAGCGCGAGCGGTTTGTTTCCCACGTTCATGTAGGCTCCGACGAAGGCCACTACCTCGCGGTCAAGATGACCACCGAGACGGCCTGGCACAACCTGTTCGGCCGCTGCCTGTTCATCAATCCGGAAACCTACAATCCGGGCGCCAAGCAGGAATGGCAGGTCATGAACGCCCCGTGGTTCGTCTGTGAACCCGAGCGTGATGGCACCAACTCCGACGGCACCGTGATCATCAACTTTGCGGCCAGGAAGGTCCTGATCGCGGGCATGCGCTACGCCGGCGAAATGAAAAAAGCCATGTTCTCGGTGCAGAACTTCCTGCTGCCGGCGGCCGACGTGCTGCCGATGCACTGCGCAGCCAACATGGGCGAAGAGGGCGACGTGACCCTGTTCTTCGGTCTGTCCGGCACTGGCAAGACCACCCTGTCTGCCGACGAAAGCCGTTACCTGATCGGTGACGACGAGCACGGCTGGGGCGAAGGCGTGGTGTTCAATATCGAAGGCGGTTGCTATGCCAAGTGTATCGACCTGTCCGAGAAGAACGAACCCGTCATCTGGAAAGCCATCCAGCACGGCGCCGTGCTCGAGAACGTGGTTCTGGACCCGGTCACCAAGCAAGCCGACTACGCTGACGACAGCCTGACCCAGAACAGCCGCGCCGCCTACCCGCGTGAGCTGATCGAAAAGCGTGCGCCGAAGAACCTCGGTGGCGAGCCCAATGCCGTGATCTTCCTGACCTGCGACCTGACCGGCGTACTGCCGCCAGTCTCGATCCTCAGCGAAGAACAAGCCGCCTACCACTTCCTGTCGGGTTACACCGCACTGGTCGGCTCCACTGAAATGGGGTCGGGCAGCGGCATCAAGTCGACCTTTTCGACCTGCTTCGGCGCGCCATTCTTCCCGCGTCCGGCGGGCGTCTATGCCGAGCTGCTGATCAAGCGTATCCGCGCCTTCGGCTCTAAGGTCTATCTGGTCAACACCGGTTGGACGGGCGGCGGTTACGGCGTCGGCAAGCGTTTCAACATCCCGACCACTCGCGGCGTGATCGCTGCCATCCAGAGCGGCGCGCTGATCGGTGCTGAAACCGAGCACCTGGCGACCGTCAACCTGGACGTGCCGAAATCGGTACCGGGCGTTGAAACCGGCCTGCTCAACCCACGTAACACTTGGGCTGACAAGGCTGCTTACGACGAGTCGGCCAAGGCGCTGGCGGGTCTGTTCATCGAGAACTTCAAGAAGTTCGAAGTGAGCGACGCTATCCGTGCCGCTGGTCCACAGCTGTAACAACAGTCGTGAACCGAAAAGCCGCCCTTCGGGGCGGCTTTTTTATTTGCGCTCTTTTTCCTTGCCCAGGTACACCGGGGCGACGTTCACGTTCGCCGGCAGTGCGACGCTGGTCGAAGGCGCCACGGGCTGAGCGTGGGTCGCCTGCCCGGTGTGGGGCGTGGCGCCACGGCTCGGGGTCGGTTGCTCGGCAGCCGGCGCTGAAGCTGGGGAATCGGCGGGCTTGTCCGTCCTTGCCTGGGCGAGGCTGGCGGACGGATTGTTGAGATCGATGACCAGCAACTTGGCCAGATCGTAGCGCTGGCTCAGCGCATACAGACCGCCCGCGACGATCACCAGACCGATGAACACGTTGCGAAACAGCGTGGAGTCGGTGGTGGCTTTTTTGCGCGTGCGCCGCACGACGGTGTCATCCACGTCGACACTCAGGGAATCGGATTTAAGGCGGGGCTGCTGGCGCTCGGCTTTCATGGCACTCGTTCGACGGTTGGGCACAGGCGTCGAGTTTAACATTTCTGCTCTGTCACCAACGGTTTCCTGCGCCGGGCGGCAAGCTTAATCCGCTGCGGTGAAGGTCTTGTTCGCCAGGCAGTAGCGCTGCTGGGCGGCGAGGGTCTGCGTGTCGTTTTCGTGGTCGGCGCGCTTGCTCCATTCCTGACAGGACTCCTTGAAGTACACCTCGGCGGCGCGACGGCATTCGCGGTGTTCGATGGCACCGCTCGGGAAGTTGCCGCAGACGGAGCCGTTGTCGATCTCGTTATCGACGATCTTCCATTGCGCCCGGTAGCGATTGCGGCCTTTCCACTCGGGAATCTCGACGGTCGCAATCTGGTAAGGCTTGCCGGGGCGGCTCACCGGTCGGGCCTGATCGGCTTTGTACTGGGCCATATAACGGGCCGACACCATGCCTTGTGTCGCGCTCGGTGGCGAATCCGGCTTGGGGACGGCGCCAAAGCGGCACTTGGCAACTTCTTCGTCGATGGCCGTGCCGTTCTTCAGGCAGCCATCCAAGGGCTGTGGCTTGACTGGCGCGGCTCCGGCCTGCACACGCGGGGTGGTTACCACTGGGGTCAGGACGGCTGCGGCGACAGCTGGCGCGGGTGCCTCGTCGGCCTGCCCGTCGGGCATCGTCGCGGTTGGCGCTTGCACCTCGGCCGCCACCAGCGGGGCGGCCGGTGCATGGCCTTGCAGGCGCGCAGCGAGCAGACCACCGCACACGCCCAGCAGGACCAGCACGGTTATCCAGCCCGTCCTCGAACCGCGTGGCTTGGCGGCTGGACGTCTGCCGGGATGAGAACCGAGCACCACATCGAATTGCTGCGGGTCAAGGCGCTGAAAATGCGTGACGCCGTCATCATCTGAAGGTGGTTGCATCGAATCCATTCCTGACTCTGGTATTGGGCATAAAGCGGCATCCGGGCCATGCCATGTTGAAGTTGTTACAATTTGCCGCAGATTATACCGGGGCTCGAAACTTGGCCAGCGAACATTGTTCTGGCTGATCTTTGTCCTGGAAGCCTGACCTCCTGAAATGTTCAGGTTCAATCTTGCGCTGCAAATCCGCCACCGACCGCGCTAGGGTGCCCCCTCGATGCCGTCCAAGGAGTGACACGACATGCAGGCTACCCTCGAAACAGTGTTCGGCCACAGCCGTTTTCGTCCAGGCCAGGAGGCCGCTATCGGTGCCGTGCTGGCCGGCCGCTCGGCAGCGGCGATTTTTCCGACCGGCTCGGGCAAGTCGCTGTGCTATCAGCTGCCCGCGTTGATGCTGCCGCACCTGACGCTGGTGGTCTCGCCGCTGCTGGCGCTGATGCAGGATCAACTCGCCTTTCTCCATCGGCATGGCGTTGCGGCGGCGAATATCGACTCGGCGCAAACCCGCGAGCAGGCCGCCGAAGTGATGACGCGGGCGCGCTCAGGTGAGTTGAAGATCCTGATGATTTCAGTCGAGCGCCTGAAAAATGAACGGTTCCGTCATTTCCTCCAGCAGGTGTCGATCTCGTTGCTGGTGATCGATGAAGCGCACTGTATTTCCGAATGGGGGCACAACTTTCGGCCTGACTATCTCAAGCTGCCCGATTACCAGCGCCAGTTCAATATTCCCCAGGCATTACTGCTGACCGCCACGGCCACGCCCAAGGTCATCGCCGACATGCAGGCGAAGTTCGCCATTGCCGATGCCGACGTGGTCACTACGGGGTTCTACCGAGCCAATCTCGACTTGCAGGTGGAAGGCGTAGCCGGTGCCGACAAGCCGGCGCGCCTGCTGCAATGGCTGCAGGCACGCCAGGGCCAGGCGGGGATCGTCTACGTCACCCAGCAGAAAACCGCCGAAACCGTGGCTCAGCAGCTGTCGCGCCAGGGTGTGGCGGCGCAGGCCTATCATGCCGGGCTGCCGAACGATCGACGCGATGATATTCAGCGCCGTTTCATGGCCGGAGATATCCAGTGCATCGTCGCGACCATTGCCTTCGGCATGGGGATCGATAAAAGCGACATCCGCTTCGTCGCCCATTTCGATCTGCCCAAGTCGATCGAAAACTACAGTCAGGAAATCGGCCGGGCCGGGCGTGATGGCCAGCCGTCCGAGTGCCTGGTACTGGCCAATCTCGACAGCCTGGCAGTGCTGGAAAATTTCGTTTACGGCGACACGCCGGAGCGCGAAGGCATCGCCGCAGTGCTCGACGATCTTCAGCAGGCGGCCGGCGACGGTCAATGGGAATTCCTGCTGGGGCCCCTGGCCGACCAGAGCAACATTCGTCAATTGCCGCTCAAGACGTTACTGGTGCAGCTCGAACTGCGAGGGATCATTGCGCCGCGCTACAGCTACTTTGCCGAATACCGTTTCAAGTACCTGGTCGAGCCTCAGGCCTTGCTTGAACGCTTCAAGGGCGAGCGACAGGCCTTCGTGGCCTCGATCATCGCGCACTGCCCGCGCGCGCGAACCTGGGCGACGGTGGACTTCGACGCGCTTTACCAGCACGGTGCGGAACGCGCTCGGGTGATCAAGGCACTGGATTACTTCCAGGAGCAGGGCATGATCGAGCTGGAGAGCAAGCACATGACCGAGGTGTACAGCGTGCTCGAGCCGACGTTCGATGCGCAGCTGCTGGGCAACCAGCTCTACGATTACTTCCGCACCCACGAAGGCGCCGAGATCGGCCGCATCCACGCCATGCTGGCGCTGTTTGCCAGCGATCACTGCCTGAGCGCGAGCCTGGCGCGATATTTTGGCGATACCGAGGCGCCAGATGCCTGCGGCCATTGCTCGGTGTGTCGAGGCCAGGTCCCGCAACTGCCCGAGCCGCCCGCCAGGCCGCGGCTGGGCGATATGGTCTTCGTGCAGGAGTGCAGCGAGTTTCTCAATCGTTACCACGAGCATTCGGGCAGCCTGCCGTCGGCTACCCTGGCGACGCGCTTTTTGTGCGGAGTCAGCGTACCGATCTTCACTCGCCTGAAGGCGCGTGCGTTGCCGGGGTATGGGGTGTTGGAAGATTACCCTTATGCCGAGGTGCTGCAGTGGGCTGAATCGGGGTTGGCGAGCTGGGGCGTGTAGCAGGGGAGCAAGGCTGGCGAGCTCCCCAGGCAATCCGGCTTAACGATGACGCCAGTGGTGACGCGGTGGGCGGCCATGGCCGCGGTGATCGCGACGGTCGTCGTGGCCGCGGTAGTTGCGGTTGTCACGGTCGCTTTCGGTACCCATGTAGTTGCCCAGCGCGCCACCGGCACCGCCGCCGGCCGCTGCGCCGATCAACGCACCATTGGTGCCGCCCATGCTGCGGCCGACCACGTTACCGCCCGCCGCGCCCAGCGCGCCGCCGATTGCCGCTTCGCCACGGCTGTGCTTGTTGGCGCCGACTGCGCTGCCAGCCGCACCCCCTACGCCGGCGCCGATGGTCGAACCGGTGCTGCCGCCCAGTTGCTGGCCGACGACCGAGCCTAGAACCCCGCCGAGTGCGCCGCCAATACCGGCTTCAGCCGTGCCGCCCGCAGAGGCAGCCCCGCTGACCAGGGCAAAGGACAACAACAGCATCGAGGAAAGCTTCATGGAGAGGAGTCTCAATGGAATGACGACGCGATCCTGAGGCCCGGTAACAATGCTGACAATATCGAAAAAACCAAAACCGCGACTTGTGCACAGTTCGCTAAACGATTGTTTTGATGATGAAACTTTGTTCGGATTGTGAAGTCTTTTATTCTTCACGAAGGCCTTTTGCATTGCGCAAAAGGCCTTTTTCGTGGGCGCAGATTACAGGATTCGCGCGCTTTGAGCCGCAGCTTCCAGGCGAATGGCGACGAACTTGGAAGTCGGTGTGCTGCTGCCGTCCCCCACGCTTTCCAGCGGGATCAGCGGATTGACTTCAGGATAGTAGGCCGCGGCCTGCCCGGCGGGAATGTCGAACGCCAGCAAGGTGAAGCCATTGACCCGGCGCTCGCGGCCGTCGTCCCACAGCGAGATCAGGTCAGCCTTCTGCCCCGGCCGGAAGCCCAGGCGGATGATGTCCGCCTCGTTGGCGAACAGCACGTCACGCTGGCCACGCACGCCACGGTAGCGGTCATCCAGGCCGTAGATGGTGGTGTTGTACTGATCGTGGGAACGCATCGATTGCATGATCAGGTCCGGGACCTGCCCGGTCGCGCGGACCCGTTCGTGAATGAGATCGGTGGGCAGGGCGTTGGGCTTGAAGTTGGCGCGGCCGCTGGCGGTGCTCCACTTGCGCGCGCCGGCGCTGTTGCCCAGGTAGAAGCCGCCGGGATTTTTCAGGCGCTGGTTGAAGTCCTTGAAGCCCGGAATGGTGTCGGCGATCAGATCACGGATGCGATCGTAGTCGGCCACCAGCCATTTCCAGTCCACCGGCTGCGCGCCCAGGGTCGCGGCGGCGATGCCGGCGATGATGGCCGGCTCCGAATGCATCTGCTTCGACAGCGGTTGCAGTTGACCATTGGAGGCATGGACCATGCTGAAGGAGTCCTCCACGGTCACCGCTTGTGGCCCTTCGCTCTGCAGGTCGATATCAGTGCGGCCCAGGCACGGCAGGATCAGCGCCTGCTTGCCGTGGATGAGGTGGCTGCGGTTGAGCTTGGTGCTGATCTGCACCGTCAGGTCACAGTTGCGCAGAGCCTCGGCGGTGCGGTGGCTGTCCGGTGTGGCTTGCACGAAGTTGCCGCCCAGGCCGATGAACACCTTGGCGCGGCCGTCGATCATCGCGTGGATGGCCTCGACCACGTTGTGGCCATGGCTGCGCGGCACGGTGAACTTGAAGCGCTGTTCCAGAGCATCGAGGAAGAACGCCGGTGGGCGCTCGTTGATGCCCATGGTGCGGTCGCCCTGCACGTTGCTGTGGCCGCGCACCGGGCACAGGCCAGCGCCTGGCGCCCCGACGTTGCCGCGCAGCAGCATCAGGTTGGCGATTTCCTGGATGGTCGCGACCGAGTGGCGATGCTGGGTGATGCCCATGGCCCAGCACATGATGACCTTGTCGGCCTTGACGTACATGCGCGCGGCCAGTTCGATGTCGTCCAGCGTCAGGCCGGACTGCTCGGTGATCTGTTCCCACGAGGTGGCATCGACGGCAGCCAGGTAGTCCAGCACCGACACAGTGTGAGCATTGAGGAAGTCATGGTCGAACACCGATGGGGCATTCTGCGCCTGCGCCTCACGCTCCCACTGCAGGAGGAACTTGGCCATGCCGCGCATCATCGCCATGTCGCCACCCAGAGCCGGGCGGAAGAACGCGGTGTTGGTCGGCTTGTCGCCGTTGGTGAGCATTTCCAGCGGGTGCTGCGGGTGCTGGAAGCGTTCCAGCCCGCGCTCCTTGAGCGGGTTGATGCACACCACCTGAGCGCCACGTTCCACCGCTTCGCGCAGCGGTTCGAGCATGCGCGGGTGGTTGGTGCCGGGGTTCTGGCCCCAGACGAAAATCGCCTCGGCATGCTCGAAGTCGTCGAAAGTCACCGTGCCTTTGCCGACCCCGACGCTTTGCGACAACGCCACGCCGCTGGCCTCGTGGCACATGTTCGAGCAATCGGGGAAGTTGTTGGTGCCGTAGGCGCGCACGAACAGTTGATACAGGTAAGCCGCCTCGTTGCTGGCCCGGCCCGAGGTGTAGAACTCGGCCTGATCCGGGCTGGTGAGGTTGAGCAGGTGCCGGGCAACCAGGCCGTAGGCGTTTTCCCAGGTGATGGGCTGATAGCGATCGGTCTCGGCGTCGTAGACCATCGGCTCGGTCAGCCGGCCCTGGTATTCGAGCCAGTAGTCGCTCTGTTCCAGCAGCGAGGTGACGCTGTGCTTGGCGAAGAAGGCGCTATCGACACGACGCTTGGTGGCTTCCCAGTTGACTGCCTTGGCGCCGTTCTCGCAGAACTTGACCATGCCGCTTTCCGGGGAATCGCCCCAGGCGCAACCGGGGCAGTCGAAACCGCCGTTCTGGTTGGTCTTGAGCATGGTGCGGATGTTTTTCAGGGCGTTGTCGCTGGTCAGCCAGGCTTGGGTCACGCTGATCAGTGCGCCCCAGCCGCCGGCCGCGCCTTTGTAAGGCTTGTAGCGCGGGGTCGGGGTCTTGTCGGCTTGGTGGTGAGTGGTCACGCTGATTTCTCCATCGCAGGGCTATAGACCCGCGGCGCACTGTGGTGCGGCAGGTGGATGAGATTGAGGTTGTGGCGGCGCGCCCATTGCAGGGCCAGGCCGGTGGGGGACGACAGGCTGACGAGTGTCTGGATGCCGGCCCGCAGGACTTTCTGGATCAATTCCAGGCTGCAGCGACTGGTCACCACGGCAACGCCGCCGGTGGTGTCGATGCGTTGGCGCAGCAAGGCGCCGATGAGTTTGTCGAGGGCGTTGTGGCGGCCGATGTCTTCACGACCGAGCAGCAACTCGCCACGCCCATCCATGAAGATGGCGGCATGCACGGCGCCGCAATGCTGGCCCAACGGCTGGAAGTCGCTGATGCGCTGACGCAGGCCGTCGAGCCAGTGGGCGGGCGGCAGAGGCGCGCCGGGCAAGACCTTGAGCTCGGGCAACGCCTGTTCGACGGCTTCCACGCCGCACAGGCCGCAGCCGCTGGTGCCGGCCATCTGCCGGCGTTGATCCTTGAGGTTCCAGAAGGCGCGGCTGGCGATCTCGACCTCGGCCTGTTGCGCCGCGCCACAGCCGCTAAGCTTGATGTCGTAGATTTCTTCAGGGCTGGCGATCAGGCCGCTGCCGATACTGAAGCCGACGATGAAGTCTTCGAGGTCGGTGGGGCTGACCAGCATGACCGCCTGGCTGATGCCGTTGTAGGCAATGGCCAGCGCCACCTCTTCGGCCAGCGCGTTAGTGGTTTCACCTTCGTGATCGAGGGTGCAGAAGCTGTATTCCTGACTGGCGGCAGCGGCTGCCGTGGAAAAGCTGGACGCCGCGGGGGCCGGGCGTTTGGCATTCATCGCAGTTACCGGCTGGAAGATAGGCTAAAGCCTAGGCCTGCCAAGCGGTGGCGTCTAATCGCTAGTACCGATGCGCCGATAGATGGCGTCGATGAAGCCCGCAGCAATGAGGCGCCGTCCGGACAATGGCCATGTCAGCGTGCCGTGCTTCACGCATCGAATCCCAGGCGAACCTGCTCGCTGCTTCGCGATTCAGGACATTTCTCGACACAGCGTAAAACAGGCCTCTGCCAGCGCCGAGCGTGGCGCGCTGCGGCGCATGATCAAGCCCAGGCCGGCGAGGGTATGGGCTTCGGCGATGGGTTGCAGGCGCAGGTGCTCGGTCAGGGCATCAAGGCCGCCATTGAGCGGCATCACCGCACAGCAAAGTCCACCATGCACGGCTTGCAGCAACTGATGAACGGCATCGGTTTGCAGCAGAAACGACGGATTCAGGCCGCGGCTATGGAAGTTGTGATCCATGGACTGGCGAAAATGCATGCCGCTGGTGAGCGCCGCCAGCGGCAACTGCGCCAGGGCCTCCCAGCTCAGGGGCGCATCGCCGAAGTCGAAGTGGCGCTGATCGTAAAGCAGGCCCATGCGGGTTTCGTCCAGCGCCAGGGACTCGAAGCGCTCGGCGTCGAGTCGCTCCAGATAGGACACGCCGATATCGAGCTGGTTGCTGGCAAGCTGTTCGAGGATCTGCTCGGAGCTCAAGGCGCTGAGTTCGAAGCGCAGATTGGGATGCTGGTCGTGCAAGCGATGCAGCAGCGGCAGCGGATCGAAACTCGACAAGGGCACCACGCCCAGGCGCAAAGTGCCCACCAGGTGCCCGCGACAGGCCGCCGCCTCGGCCTGCAGCCCGTCGTAGGCCGCCAGCACCGTGCGCGCCCAGGCCAGCACCCGTTCGCCGGGGGCGGTGAAGCCCTCGAAGCGCTGGCCGCGGTTGACCAGTTGCAACTCCAGCTCATCTTCGAGGTTGCGCAGGCGCATCGACAGGGTTGGCTGGGTGATGTGACAGCGCGCAGCGGCCTGGCCGAAATGCCGGGTTTCGTCGAGGGCGATGAGGAACTTGAGTTGTTTTATGTCCATGTTTTCACTCTGTAGCGAGGGGGCTTGCCCCCGATTGCGGCATCTGGCCGTGCCGAGCATGTTGGCCATATCGACTCGGCCTGGCTTTTTTTGGGGGCAAGCCCCCCCGCTACCGGGTCAAAGGCCTTTGATCAGCTCGCGGTAATCTTCCACCGCATCGAATTCCTCAGTGTCCTTGGGGCCTTTCTTGCTGTCGGGCTCGCGCACCGCCAGCAGGTGCCCGACCCCGAATGCGCGGGCACTGCGCAGGATCGGCAAGGTGTCATCGATGAACAGGCTGCGCGCCGGGTCGAAGGCGATATCGGCCTGCAGCGCATCCCAGAACTGCTGGGTTTCCTTGGGATAGCCGTAGTCGTGGGAGCTGATCAGGCGCTCGAAATAAGGCGCCAGCTCGATGCGCTCCATTTTCAGCGACAGTGAGTCGCGGTGGGCATTGGTGATCAGGATCACCCGTTTGCCGGCATCGCGCACTGCGGCCAGAAAGGTATCGGCATCGGGCCGCAGAGCGATCAAATGCGCGGTCTCGACTTTGAGCTCTTTGACCGACAGATTCAGCTCGGCACTCCAGTGATCCAGGCAGTACCACGTCAGCTTGCCGGCATTGCGCTCGAACAACGGATGGATTTCCAGCTCGGCCATGGCGCGGCTGACGCCATGCAGCTCGGCATAGCGCTGGGGCAGGTGCTCCATCCAGAAATGATTGTCGTAGTGCAGATCGAGCAGGGTGCCGTCCATGTCGAGCAGCACGGTGTCGATGTCATGCCAGGCGAGGGGAGCCATAAAGATTCTCGGGCAATGGATTGGTTCGATGGCCTTTGCAGGCAAAAGCCACGGTATAGTAACCCGTTCACGCTCAGGAGCCGCCCCCATGCGCCAGAAACCTATCGCCCTTTCCCGCGAGATCGTCGCCAGTAGCCGTCTATTCCGTGTTGAACAGGTGGAATTGAGGTTCAGCAACGGCGTCGAGCGCACCTACGAACGTCTGGTCGGGCGTGGCACCGGCCATGGCGCAGTGATGATCGTGGCGATGATCGACAGCGACCATGCCTTGCTGATCGAGGAATACTGCGGCGGTACCGACGAATACGAGCTGTCCTTGCCCAAAGGCTTGATCGAGCCGGGCGAAGACGTGCTGGCGGCGGCCAATCGTGAACTCAAGGAAGAGGCCGGCTACGGCGCGCGGCAATTGGAGCATCTCACCGAGCTGTCTTTGTCGCCGGGCTACATGAGCCAGAAAATCCAGGTGGTGCTGGCCTCCGACCTCTATGAGGAGCGCCTCGAAGGCGACGAGCCTGAGCCGATGCGCGTCGATCGGGTCAATCTGCGCGAGCTGGCGAGCCTGGCTCAGCACCCGCAATTCTCCGAGGGGCGGGCGCTGGCGGCGTTGTATCTGGCGCGGGATCTGCTGACTCAGCGGGGCAGCTTCCAGCCATGAGCCATGCCCTCGCGCCTCAACACGCCCATCCACTGCTGGCGGGCGTCATCGCCCTGGCCCACCGCGCTGGCGAAGCGATTCTGCCGTTCTGGCGCGCGGGCGTCGAAGTGAAAGCCAAGGCTGATGATTCGCCGGTCACGGCGGCGGACCTGGCGGCTCACCATGTCATCGTCGCCGGGTTGAAGGCGCTGGCGCCGGATATCCCGATTCTCTCGGAAGAGGACGCCGATATCCCGCTGAGCGTGCGTCAGGGCTGGCAGCGCTGGTGGTTGGTCGATCCGCTGGACGGCACCAAGGAGTTCATCAGCGGCAGCGAAGAGTTCACCGTCAATATCGCCTTGGTAGAGCAGGGGCGGATCGTGTTCGGCGTGGTGTCGATGCCCACCAATGGCCGCTGCTACAGCGGTGGCGCCGGGCTGGGTGCGTGGCGTAGCGACAAGGATGGCGAGAGCAAGGCCATTACCGTACGTAACCAGCCACCGGCGGGCAGCCCGTTGGTGGTGGTCGCCAGCCGCCGTCATTCGAGCCCCGAGCAGGAGCGCTTGCTGGAAGGGTTGAAGGCGGACATGGGCGCGCTGGAACTGGCCAATATCGGTAGCTCGCTGAAATTCTGCCTGCTGGCCGAGGGGGCTGCGGATTGCTACCCGCGCCTGGCGCCGACCTCGCAGTGGGATACCGCGGCGGCGCAAGGGGTGCTGGAAGGGGCGGGCGGTGAAGTGCTGGAAGTCGACGGCTCGCCGTTCCGCTATCCGGCGCGGGAATCACTGCTGAATCCGTTCTTCATGGCCTTGCCCGCGGCGGCGCCTTGGCGTGGAGCTCTGCTTAAACATCTTTGAGTTGATCGGTGCGCTTGCGGGCGCTTTCGCGGGCAAGCCCTGCTCCCACAGGTGTGTGGCTGTGAGAATCTATGGTCCTGCGCAAACCGTGCCGGCCCCTTCGCCAGCAAGCTGGGCTCCCACAGGTGTACAGCTCAGGCCCGGTTTGAACTGTGGGAGCGAAGCTTGCTCGCGAAGGGGCCGGTCGTTTCAGCCTGATTGTTCAGCGGTGCAGCACATATTGCCCGCTGAACCGTACAGCATCCTCGTCGCTCCCCTCATTGCTGATCCGCGTTTCCAGAGTGATCCGCGCCCGGCCGCGGCGCTGGTAGGTGGTGATGAAGCGCTGCCAGACTGCCGCTTCCGGCATTTCGCAGTGGGCGATGCCAGCCCCGCGCACCGCCTGTGGATAACTGATCTGCCCTTCCTGGATGACGATATGGCCGTCCTCGATGCCGGCATCGCGCAGGCTCAGGTATAGCCAGCCCCAGCCCACCAGCACCGCGCCGCAGTACAGGCTGCCGCCGAACATGGTGTTCTTGTGGTTGACGTTAGGCGCCAGCGGCAGCCGCAGGCGCAATACCTGCGCTTGCCAGCTCAGCACCTCCATCTGCATCTGGGCGGTCAGCGGGATATCGTGGTGCAGCACCTGCTGCAGGTATTCGACGGCGTTCATCAAGGGTTCCTGGCTCATGAGTCGGAATCTTCACCGCTGGCGAAAATCAGACCGTGTTTGCGCAATTTGTCATGCAGCGTCTTGCGCGGCAGGCCCAGGGCTTCGGCCAGGCTGCGCATGGAAGTGTGGTGTCGCGCCATCTCGGCGGCGATCAGCGCGCGCTCGAAGTGCTCGACCTGCTCGCCTAGCCCACCCTGGATAACGCTCGGGGCATTGCCGGGCGGTTCATGCGCCGGCACGTCGAGCTCCAGCTCGAGGCCCAGGGCGAAACGTTCGGCAGCGTTCTGCAACTCGCGAACATTGCCCGGCCAGCCGTGGCGCAACAACAGTGCGCGCTGGCCCGGGCCCAGAGAGTGCGGCAGCAGGCCATGGCGGTCGCTGGCGGCATCGGCGTAGTGCTGGAACAGCATCAGCACGTCCTCGCCACGCTCGCGCAGTGGCGGAATGCGCAGGTTGGCGACGTTCAGGCGATAGTACAGGTCGGCGCGGAAGCGCCCTTGATCGGCGGCGTGACGCAAGTCCTCCTTGGTGGCGGCTATCACGCGGATGTCGAGCCGAATCTGCTGATTGCCCCCCAGGCGCTCGACCACCCGCTCCTGCAGCAGGCGCAGGAGCTTGACCTGCACATCGAGGCTCATGCTTTCGATTTCATCGAGGAACAAGGTGCCGCCGTTGGCGAACTCGAACTTGCCGATACGGCGCTTCTGCGCGCCGGTAAAGGCTCCAGGTTCGTGGCCGAACAGTTCGCTCTCGACCACCGACTCGGCCAGCGCCCCGGCGTTGATGGCCACGAAGGGCCCAGCGCGGCGGTTCGACAGGTCGTGCAGGGCGCGGGCGACCACTTCCTTGCCGGCGCCGGTTTCGCCGAGGATCAACACATCGGCCTTGGTCGCGGCCAGGGCGCCGATCTGCTCGCGCAGGCGAGTCATCGACGGCGATTGCCCCACCAGCCGCGTGCTCAGTGCCTGGCGATCACTCAAGGCCAGGCGCAGGCTGCGGTTGTCGAGCACCAGCCGGCGCAGGGCCAGGGCACGGCGCACACTGTCGAGCAGCGCATCGCTGGCGAAGGGTTTTTCCAGAAAGTCGTAAGCCCCGGCGCGCATGGCCTGCACGGCCAAGGGCACGTCGCCGTGACCGGTAATCAGCAACACCGGCTGTTCGGCATCCTGGGCGTGCAGTTGTTCGAGCAGTTGCAGGCCGTCGATGCCCGGCATGCGGATATCGCTGACCACCACCCCGGGCCAGTCACGCTCGATGCGCTCGGCCAGACCACGGGCGTCGGCCAACGGCACGATTTTCAGGCCGGCGAGGTCGAGCGTCTGGGTCAGAGCCTGGCGCAGGTGTTTGTCGTCATCGATCAATACCACCTGGATCTGACTGTCGATGATCGGCTCATGGCTCATACCGAGAGATCCTCCGGTGGTTGCAGATTGACGCCCGGTTCGGCGGCGCGCAGGCGCAGGGTCAGCAGAGCGCCGCCCTGGGGATGATTGGCGAGCACCAGCTCACCGCCCAGGGCGCCGATCAGGGTATCGCAGATCGCCAGCCCGAGGCCAAGGCCCTGGGTGCGGGTCTTGGTGGTGAAGAAGGGTTCGCGCGCCCGTGCCAGCGCGACGCTGCTGAAACCCGGGCCGTTGTCGCGAATGCTCAAGTTGATGCCGTCGGCGGTTTGCTCGGCGCTGATCCACAGGCAGCGCGGATTGGCCTTTTCGGTCAGCGCATCGAGGGCGTTGGCCAGCAGGTTGCCGAGGATCTGGCGCAGGCGCGTTTCGCCGGCCTGCACCCACAGGGTGGCATCCGGCACATCGCGGATCAGCTCCACGGCCATGGCCCGGCGGCGTTTGCCGAGCAGCGCCAGGGCATCGTCCAGTGCCGGCTGCAGGGCCACGCTTTCCGGGGCGTGATGGTCGCGCCGGGCAAAGGCGCGCAGGTGGGCGATGATCGAGGCCATGCGCCCGGTCAATTCGTTGATCAGCTTGAGGTTGCCGCGGGCGTCGTCGGTGCGTTGATGGTCGAGCAGCACCTCGGCGTTCTCGGCGTAACTGCGGATGGCCGCCAGCGGTTGATTGAGCTCGTGGCTGATGCTCGCCGACATGGTCCCCAGCACCGAAAGCTTGCCGGCCTGAACCAGCTCGTCCTGAGCCTGCACGAGGTTTTGCTGGGCCTCCTCGCGGATCAGCACTTCCTGTTTCAGCCGGCTGTTGAGGCCTTCCAGCGCGCTGGTCCGCTCGATCACGCGTTTCTCCAGCTCGTGGCGGGCCTTGGTGTCGAAGTTGATGCGGTCCAGGTAGTGACGCCGGCGCTGCATCATCAGGCCCAGCAACAACATCAGCACCAGCAGGGTGGCGCCGCCGACGGCGACCACGGTGCGCACCGGGCGGTCGATCAAGGTGCGGGGGGCGAGGATGCTGACGTTCCAGCCGGTCTCGCCGATGCTCTGGGTCTGGGTGACCCAGGCACCGTTGTCCAGGTGCAGCGGCTGCGGTTCGCGGGTTGGGTAGGGTTGTACCTCGGCGATGCTCTGGCGCTCGGCGTCGCTGAGCGTGCGGGTGGCCTTGAAGCGCCAGTCGGGCCGCGAAGTGAGGATGACCACGCCGTTGTTGTCGGTCAGCAGCAGTTGCTCGGGGGTATTGCCCCAGAGGGTTTCGGTGTGGTCCAGATCGACCTTGACCACGAACACGCCGATCACCTGGTTGCCTTCGCGCACGGGCGCGGCGAAAAAGTAGCCGCGTTTGGCCGAGGTGGTGCCCAGGCCGAAGAATCGACCCATCTGCCCGGCCAGCGCATCCCGGAAATACGGACGAAAGGAGAAGTTGCGGGCGATGAAACTGTCCTTGTGATCCCAGTTGGAGGCGGCCAGCGTCAGGCCGTTGGCGTCCATGAGGTACATCACTTCGGCGCCGGTCTGGCGCGCGATGGCCTTGAGCAGGTGGTTGGCGTTGTCCACCGTGGTCGCCGACGCCGGGGCAGCGAGGGTCTGGCGCAGTGCGGGCAGGTCGCCGAGGATCTGCGGCAGCGTTTCGTAGCGGTGCAGGGTGCCCAGCAGGTTGGCCACGTAGAGGTCGAGAGTCTGGCGATTCTGGCTGGCGAGTTCGCTGCCATAGTAGCGCTCGGCCAGGCGTTGCAACGGCCACAGCAGCGGCGCCAGGCAGATCGCCAGGATCGCCAGGCTGCGCCAGCGAGGGCGGCGCGGGAGAATAGGGGTCTTGTTCATGGAAAGCCGGATACGCCGAAAACTGACGACGCATTATGCGCTACTGCCGGGCGCCAAGGCACCCGACGGTCACGCAGGCAGGCTCAGGCGAACAGCTCGGCATCCTTCAACAACATGCCGGCCTGATCCTTGGCCGACAGTTGCGGCGCCTGGCTCAGTTGCCAATCGATGTTCAACGTCGGGTCATCCCAGCGGATGCAGCGCTCGGCACTCGGCGTGTAGTAGTCGGTAGTCTTGTAGAGGAACTCGGCGGTGTCGCTGAGTACCACGAAGCCATGGGCGAAACCTGCTGGAATCCACAGTTGGCGGAAGTTCTCCGCCGACAGCTCGACGCCCACCCATTGGCCGAACGTCTTCGATGCACGGCGGATATCCACGGCGATGTCGAGCACGCTGCCCTGAGTCACGCGCACCAGTTTGCCTTGGGGATTTTCGATCTGATAATGCAGGCCGCGCAGCACGCCCTTTTGCGAGCGTGAGTGGTTGTCCTGCACGAACTCGACGTCGACACCGGTCGCTTCCCGAAAGGCCGCGGCATTGTAGCTTTCGTAGAAAAACCCGCGATCATCGCCAAAGATCCTGGGCTCGATGATAAAGACGTCGGGGATTTCGCACGCAATGGCTTTCATCGCTTCTCTCCGGCCAGGGCGAACAGGTATTGGCCGTAGCCCGTCTTGCCGAACGCCTTGGCGCGCACCAGCAGTTGTTCACGGTCGATCCAGCCGTTCTGGTAGGCGATTTCTTCCAGGCAGGCGACTTTCAGGCCCTGACGGTGCTCGATCGTCTGTACGTACTGGGACGCTTCGAGCAGGCTGTCGTGGGTGCCGGTGTCGAGCCAGGCGAAGCCGCGTCCGAAGCGTTCGACGCGCAGATCGCCGCGTTGCAGGTAGGCGTTGTTGACGTCGGTGATTTCCAGCTCGCCCCGAGGCGACGGCTTGACCGCCTTGGCGATCTCGACCACGTCGTTGTCGTAGAAATACAGGCCGGTCACGGCATAGCTGGATTTCGGCTGGGCGGGTTTTTCCTCGATCGACAGCGCGCGGCCGTCTTCATCGAAGTCGATGACGCCGAAGCGCTCAGGATCCTTGACCCAGTAACCGAATACCGTGGCGCCCTTATCGGCAGTTGCCGCGCGTTGGAGCTGATCGCTGAAGTGCTGGCCGTGGAAGATGTTGTCGCCGAGGATCAGGCACACCGGATCGTTGCCGATGAATGCCTCACCGATCAGGAACGCCTGAGCCAGGCCATCCGGCGCGGGTTGCTCTGCGTACTGGATGCTGATCCCGAACTGGCTGCCGTCGCCCAGCAACTGGCGGTATTGCGGCAGATCGACCGGGGTGGAAATCAGCAGGATTTCGCGGATACCGGCCAGCATCAATACCGAGATCGGGTAGTAGATCATCGGCTTGTCGTAGATCGGCAGCAGCTGCTTGGAGACCCCCAGGGTGATGGGGTGCAGGCGGGTGCCGGAGCCACCCGCCAGAACGATACCTTTGATCATGCGAGCAGATCCTTGTGTTCAGTCATGCCCAGGCGTTGGCCCTGATAGCTGCCATCCTGGACGCGGCGGCACCATTCGAGGTTGTCGAGGTACCACTGCACGGTCTTGCGCAGGCCGCTCTGGAAGGTTTCTTCCGGCACCCAGCCTAGTTCCCGTTCGATCTTGCCGGCATCGATGGCGTAGCGCAGGTCGTGGCCGGGGCGGTCCTTGACGAAGGTGATCAGGTCGGCGTAATTGGCTACGCCCGCCGGGCGTTGAGGCGCCAGTTCTTCGAGCAGGGCGCAGATGCTGCGCACCACGTCGATGTTCTTCTGCTCGTTGTGACCGCCGATGTTGTACGTCTCGCCGACCACGCCCTCGGTGACGACCTTGAACAACGCCCGGGCGTGATCTTCGACGTACAGCCAGTCGCGCACTTGCAGGCCGTCGCCGTAGACAGGCAGCGGCTTGCCGGCCAGGGCATTGAGGATCACCAGCGGAATGAGTTTTTCCGGGAAGTGGTACGGGCCGTAGTTGTTCGAGCAGTTGGTGACCAGCACCGGCAGCCCGTAGGTGCGCTGCCAGGCCCGGACCAGGTGGTCGGACGCCGCCTTGCTGGCCGAGTAGGGCGAGCTGGGCGCGTACGGGGTGGTCTCGAGGAACAGGTCGTCGACGCCGTGCAGGTCGCCATACACCTCGTCGGTAGAGATGTGGTGGAAGCGAAACGCCTCGCGCTCGGCGGCCGGCAGCGTCTGCCAGTAGGCGCGGGTGGCCTCCAGCAGGCTGTAGGTGCCGACGATGTTGGTCTGGATGAAGTCCGACGGGCCGTCGATGGAGCGATCGACATGGGACTCGGCCGCCAGGTGCATGATCGCATGGGGGGCGAAACGCTTGAGTACGGCGCTGACGCTCGCCTGGTCGGCGATGTCGGCCTGCACGAACTCGTAGCGGCTGTTGCTGGCAATGGCGGTCAGGGACTCGAGATTGCCGGCATAGGTGAGTTTGTCGAGGTTGAGCACTTCGTGTTCGGTGTTGCTGATCAGGTGGCGCACAAGGGCTGACCCAATGAAGCCGGCACCGCCTGTAACCAGAATTCGCATGTAATCGCCTTTATCCTTAACCGGCTGCAAGCCATTTGCCGCATAGATTGTGGGCAATGACAAAGCGGTGCAAGCGGCAATCGTCTCAAACTGCAATGGCAAGGTTCCCTGATTGCAAATTGACATTTATGCCGGTCCAGTCACTGTCGGGCTTGCGCCGCGCGCCCGCCCACGGCGATATTGGCGCCTGAAAATCGCCGAGGTCACGCCATGCCGCTCACTACGCTGATGCAACGTTCCGGTTTGCCGGCGCCGCAGGTCGATCCCGAACAGGCGCGGCGCCTGCTGCACGAGCATTACGGCATGAGCGCCAGCGTCGAGCGCCTGGGCAGTCAGCAGGATGTCAATTTTCGAGTCGAGACCCTGGCCGCCGACGGGGCCGCGAAGCGTTACGTGCTGAAAATCTGTCATGGCAGCTACGCCGTCGACGAGCTGCTGGCCCAGCATGAAGCCTTGGCCCGTCTGGCCGAGCTCGGGCTGCAGGTGCCCGGTGTGGTCGCCGCCTTGAACGGCGAGTCGCTGCTGTCCCTCAGTGTAGGCGGGCAACCGCTGCGGGCGCGCCTGCTGGACTATATGGACGGCAGCCCGCTGACCGCTCAGGCCCACCTCGGCCCGTTGCAGTTTGCGCGACTGGGGCGAGCCTGCGCCGAGGTCGATATCGGCCTGGCGGACTTCCAGCATCCGGGCCTCCAGCGCACCCTGCAGTGGGACCCGCGCCATGCGCAATCGCTGATCAGCCACTTGCTGCCAGTCCTCACCGACCCGGTGCGCCGTGCCCGGGTGGCCCTGGCCAATGATCAGGCGGCGCAACATCTGCAACCGCTGCTGGCCAGCCTGCCGGTACAGGCGGTGCACCTGGACATCACCGATGACAACACCCTGTGGCAGCGCGACGCGCAGCGCCAATGGCAACTGCGGGGCATCATTGACTTCGGCGATGTGCTGCGTACCTGGCGTATCGCCGACCTGTCGGTGACGTGCGCGGCGCTGTTGCATCATGTCGGCGGTGAGCCATTCGCGCTGCTGCCGGCCATTGCCGCGTACCACGCCGCCAACCCCCTGCAGGTCGAGGAGCTGCGCGCGCTGTGGCCGATGATCGTGGCCCGCGCGGCGGTGTTGGTGGTGAGCAGCGAGCAGCAGCTGCAGGTCGACCCCGAGAATGCCTATATCCGCGCCAATCTCGCCCATGAATGGGAAATATTCGACGTCGCCACTTCGGTGCCCTTCGAGCTGATGGAAGTCGCCATCCAGCAATGTGCCGGCCTGGAGCCGGTATGGCCGGCGCCCCTGGCGATGTCCGCGCTGCTGCCTGAGCTCGATGCTGAAAGCGTGCGCCGGGTCGATCTGGGCGTACTCAGCCCTTGGTTCGAAGCCGGCAACTGGGAAGCGCCGCTGATCGACCGGCAGATTCTCGCCGAGCAGGCGGGCAGCCATGGCTGCGCCAGCTCGCTGTATGGTGAATATCGGTTGTCCCTGACGCGTATCGATTGCGCCTTGGCGCCGGCCAGCTGCGCGCTGCATGTGGAGTTGCACCTGCCCTTGGACAGCGTCGTGCATGCGCCTTTCTGTGGCGTGCTGGAGGCCGTGCCCGACGGGCTGCGACTGGTGGGCGACGGTGCGAGTCTGTACCTCTCGGGTGTGCAGATATCGGCCGGCGAAGCGGCGGCCAATCGCGGTGTTGCCCAAGGGCAGTTCCTGGGCCGGACCGACGGCGTGTTGCGCGTGCAGCTGTGCCGCATGGCCTGGGTTACCCCACCGTTGTTCACCACCGCCCTGCGGGCCAGCGCCTGGCAGGCTCTTTGTCCTTCGCCCAAGGCGCTGCTGGGGTTCGATTGCGACGCACCGCCCGCAGTGGACGCCGCGCAGCTGCTGCAGCGCCGCGACGCCAGCTTCGCGCGCTCGCAAAAGCACTATTACCAGGCGCCACCGCACATCGAGCGTGGCTGGCGCAACCATCTGATCGACATGCAGGGCCGCTCGTACCTGGACATGCTCAACAATGTCGCGGTGCTCGGCCATGGGCACCCGCGCATGGCCAGCGAGGCGGCGCGGCAATGGTCATTGCTCAATACCAACTCGCGTTTTCACTACGCCGCCATCGCCGAGTTTTCCGAGCGTCTGCTGGCACTGGCGCCATCGGGGATGGATCGGGTGTTTCTGGTCAACAGCGGCACCGAGGCCAACGATCTGGCCATTCGCCTGGCCTGGGCCGCCAGT
Source organism: Pseudomonas sp. GW821-FHT01A09 (assembly GCF_058986725.1). Lineage (NCBI taxonomy): Bacteria > Pseudomonadati > Pseudomonadota > Gammaproteobacteria > Pseudomonadales > Pseudomonadaceae > Pseudomonas > Pseudomonas sp. GW821-FHT01A09. The sequence continues at coordinate 23,304 of NZ_JBYSWB010000008.1, read as the reverse complement.
GGCGGACGCGACATGCTCAGCGTGCTGGAGGCCTATCACGGCTGGTCGGTTGCCACCGATGCCATCTCGACCTCGATTGCCGACAACCCCCAGGCCTTGAGCACGCGGCCGGATTGGGTGCATCCGGTCACTGCGCCCAACACCTATCGCGGCACATGGCGCGGCCCGCAGAGCGCCGCGGCCTATGTTGCCGATGTCGACGCCACCCTGGCCAAGCTCAGCGCCCAAGGCCGCCAGGTGGCGGGGTTCATCTGCGAGCCTGTATACGGCAACGCCGGCGGTATCGCGCTGCCGCCCGGCTATCTGCAACAGGTCTATGCCAAGGTGCGCGCCTTGGGCGGCGTGTGCATCGCCGATGAAGTGCAAGTCGGCTATGGCCGGCTCGGTGAGCATTTCTGGGGGTTCGAAGAACAGGGCGTGGTGCCCGATATCATCACCATGGCCAAGGGCATGGGCAACGGCCACCCCCTCGGCGCGGTGATCACCCGCCGGGACATTGCCGAGGCGCTGGAGGCCGAGGGGTACTTTTTTTCTTCGGCCGGCGGCAGCCCGGTCAGTTGCCGCATCGGCCTGGCGGTGCTCGACGTCATGGAGCAGGAGCGACTCTGGGATAACGCCCGGGACGTCGGCAGGCATTTCAAGGCGCGGCTGCAAGCGCTGATCGATGATCATCCGCTGGTGGGGGCGGTGCACGGCTCGGGTTTCTATCTTGGGCTGGAGCTGGTGCGTGACCGCCAGACGCTGGAGCCCGCCACGCTGGAGACGGCCGCACTGTGCGATCGCCTGCTCGATCTGGGGATTTTCATGCAGCCGACCGGGGATTATCTGAATATCCTCAAGATCAAACCGCCAATGTGCACCACCCGACAAAGTGTCGACTTCTTTGTGGACTGCGTGGCGCAAGTGTTGTCAGAAGGACTGTAGCGAGGGGGCTTGCCCCCGAAAATAGCGAAAATACTCAAGATTTTGATCGGCTGTATATTTTTCGGGGGCAAGCCCCCTCGCTACAGCCGGGTGTCAAAGCCGATATTTATCGGTTATAAGGTGGCTATTATTTGCTCAACCCTTCGCTGGAGATTTCGCCCGCCATGACCACGCTTACCAGCACGCCCCGCGCCGATGGCTTTCACATGCCCGCTGAATGGGCCCCGCAGACCCAAGTCTGGATGATCTGGCCCGAGCGCCCGGACAACTGGCGCCTGGGCGGCAAGCCGGTGCAGGCTGCCCATGTGGCGCTGGCCAAGGCCATCGCGCGCTTCGAGCCGGTGACCGTGGCGGTCAGTGCGGCGCAGTACGACAACGCCCGCGCGCGCCTCGACGTGCCGAACATCCGCGTGGTCGAAATCAGCAACGACGACGCCTGGATGCGCGATACCGGTCCAACCTTCGTCATCAACGACAGCGGCGAAGTGCGTGGCGTCGACTGGGCATTCAACGCCTGGGGCGGCTTCGACGGCGGCTTGTACAGCCCGTGGAACCGCGATGAGCAACTGGCCAGCAAGGTCATGGAAATCGAGCGCTGCCCGCGCTATGTCACCGAAGGCTTCGTGCTCGAAGGCGGCTCCATCCATGTCGACGGCGAAGGCACCCTGGTGACCACCGAGGAATGCCTGCTCAACCGCAATCGCAACCCGCACCTGACGCGCGAGCAGATCGAAGCGGTGTTGTCCGAGCACCTGGCGGTGGACAAGATCATCTGGCTGCCCGACGGCTTGTACAACGACGAAACCGACGGCCATGTGGACAACTTCTGCTGTTACGTGCGCCCCGGTGAAGTGTTACTGGCCTGGACCGACGATCCCCAGGACCCCAACTACCCGCGCTGCCAGGCAGCCATGAAGGTGCTGCAGGCCAGCAAGGACGCCAAAGGCCGCTCCATTACAGTGCACAAGATGCCGATTCCGGGCCCGCTGTATGCCACTGAAGAAGAGTGCGCTGGCGTCGACCTGGTGGCCGGAACGCAGGAGCGCAACCCCAGCGTGCGGCTCGCTGGCTCCTACGTGAACTTCCTGATCATCAATGGCGCAATCATTGCCCCGAGCTTCGACGACCCTCTCGACGAAACCGCTCGCGCCCTGCTGCAGCAGCTGTTTCCGGAGCATGAAGTGGTAATGGTGCCTGGCCGCGAACTGTTGCTGGGCGGTGGCAATATCCACTGCCTGACCCAGCAGCAGCCAGCCCCCGCCCGCGTCTGAAGCTGACCGCTCGATCAGCCCGCCACGGTTCGCCGTGGCGGGCTTTTTTGTATTCGCGGTGCTACCTGGGGCGGCGCTGGCACAGCTTTTGTATTCCTCCTGATTCAAGATTCATGTTGGAACCCGTCGCGGTTCTGTCATGAAGCCCCCGTATTTTGGCCACTCTATCTGGGAGAGTGACTTTATGAACCCAAGCGATATGACCGTGGCGCGATCTTCCGTCCTCAATGGCGAGGCCATGCAGCTGCTGGCGCACTGGCTAAGACGTAATGGTAATGAGGACCAAACGAGCGGTCATAACCGGCGCCAGCAAATGGCCGAACGTTACCCTGTCGGCTTGCTCACCGATGATGAGCTGGACGCCTTGCTGGCCGCCACCTGCCGCTCAAACTAGAGGCGGCGCGCACTTCCCGCGTCGCGGCCGGCATCCGATGTTGACTGTTACATCAGGTAATTCATCCCCTGCGTAGTAGCCCTGCCGCAAATTGACACCCCCCCGACCCATCGCTAGGATGCCCGCCTCGCCTTTGGCCCTTGCCATTGGCGCTGGTTTTTCAGCTCGCCCTGTGGCGAGCTTCGTCGTTTTCGATACGGCGACGTGCCTGGGAGGGCATCGGTAAAAACGGGCGCGGCAGGGCAGACCCACGAGGTTGCCGCAGGCGTATAAAAAAATATCAAAATAGGGACACACACATGTTCAACACAAGGATCTGCCTGGTTGCACTGGGCATCATGGCGGCCACTCAGGCCGTCGCCAGCGAGCAATCCGACTCGAAGGGATTCGTTGCCGACAGCACCGCCAACGTACTGCTGCGTAACGCCTACATCAACCGTGACTACAAGAACCGGCCGAGCACCGAGAAGGACAAGGCCGAATGGGGCCAGGCCTTCATCGGTACCTTCAGCTCGGGTTTCACCCAGGGCACCGTGGGCGTCGGCCTCGATGCATTCGGTCTGTACGCGCTGCGTCTGGACGGCGGCAAGGGTAAAAGCGGCGCCGGTGGCATCGACTTCTTCAAGCAGGACAGCAACGGCGACGCCGCGCGCGACCTGTCCCGTGCCGGTGCTGCGATCAAGTTCCGCGTGTCCAACACCGTGCTGAAATACGGCGACATGATGCCGTCCCTGCCGCTGCTGCAATACGACGACTCGCGTCTGCTGCCAGAAAGCTACACCGGCACCATGATCACCTCCAAGGAGATCAAGGGTCTGGAAATCAACGCCGGTCACTTCACCGAAGAAGCGCGCAAGAGCGCGACCGGTCGTGACAGCGGTGGTCTGAAGCAGATCGACGTACTGGGCGGCAGCTACACCTTCAACGACCAACTCAAGGGCTCGTTGTATGGCATGAACGTGCAGGACATCTACAAGCAGCAGTACCTGGGCCTGACCTACGTACAGCCGCTGTCCAAGGATCAATCCCTGACGCTGGACTTCAACGGCTACCGGACTGACCTGTACCGCGACTTCGCCGCCACTCAAGGTGGCGACACCAACCGGATCTGGAGCCTGGCCGCCACTTACGCCACTGGCCCGCACTCGTTCACCCTGGCTCACCAGCGCAGCAGCGGCAACGCCGGCTACCCGTACGGTGGCTACCAGAACAACGGCGGCGTGGGTAACGGTGGCAACTCCATCTACCTGAGCAACTCCTACTGGTCGGACTTCAACGGTGAAGACGAGCGCTCCTGGCAAGTGGCTTACGGTCTGGACTTCAGCACCTTCGGCATGCCTGGCCTGACCTACAAAGTCGCCTACGTGCGCGGTGACAACATCCACACCGACAACGGCGATGGTTCCGAGCGCGAGCTCTTCAACCAGCTGCAATACGTGGTGCAGAGCGGTGTTGCCAAGAACCTGAAACTGCGTGCGCGCAGCTCGTTCCTGCGGGTCGACAACAGCGTTCAGGATTACAACCACGGTGGTAACGAATACCGTCTGTTCGTGGAATACCCGATCAGCATCTTCTAAGGCTGAAACGGTATGAAAAGGCGCCACCCCGCTCCGGGCTGGCGCCTTTTTCATGCCTGCCGACTTCATCCTCAAGCGCCCGCAGCTTAAAGTTTTTGTAAAAAATGCCCATTTTGCTCAGGTACGTGAGGATTTGTTGTTTTGTCAGAGTGTCGAGCCTGGGGTGAACTAGGGGTCAGGTTTGCGGATGCATGATCAATCCCGCAGCCGTCCATGTCGGACTTTCTCGGCTACGGACACTCTAACCAGGAGATCCACCATGAAAACTTCACATGCCTTCATTGCCCTTGCCTTGCTGTGCGCCTCTGCCGGCGCCATGGCTGAAGACGGTGCCTCGCGCGTCGACAAGCAGATGAACGATGCCCGCATCGTTGCCATGCAGCATTACGACGATACCCACGATGCTTCAAAGGTTGCGCATCAGGACAACCACGCGCAGCAGCGTACTGGCGACAAAGCCGTCCAGGTCGAGAATCAACAGGGCTGACTGGGCGTTGTGCAGCAAAAAGGGCTCGTCTTCCAGGACCGGCCCTTTTTTCATGTTGGGGCTATGGGTTAAACAAGCTTCATTTAGTGCCGACCAACACCGGGTCCGTCATCAGCACCTTGCGCAAGGGCTCTAGCAAGCGGGCTGCGCCGGTGACGCTGAGGTGGTTGTCGTCGACATAGAAGTAATTCTCCCCCTGGCTGATGGTGCAATGGCTGCCATCACAGAACGACGATTTGCTGTTTATCAGCGTCAGATCCCCCGACGCCGTCACCTGCCGCAGCACCTGCTCGGCGCCGCGGTCCCAGTCATCGATCACCTGCTCGGGGATCTGCGGGCCGAGGGTCTTGCTGACCGTGATGACGTGGCCGAACATCTGGATATCCGGCACCTGCTCCATGACGAACAGCCGCGTCTGCGGGGAGTGCGCCTTGAACCAGGCCACGGTGTTGTCGAGCCCCCGCGCCTCGATGCCCTCAGGCGGCAGCGATGGGCTGGTTTCGTTCTCCAACTCCAGCAAGTGATGCTTGTGCTGCAGCACGTTCTTGCGCTGCCAGCCATGCAGGTACACGGTCCAGCGGCCCACCAGCAGCAGCTTCTCGGGCTTGAGCCTGGCCACCTCGCGGGCATAGCTTTCGATTTCTCCCGGCTCGTCGCAGCCTTTGGCTTCGCCGATCCCGTCGTAACGGCGCAGGCCGATCATCGGTGGGCAACCGGGCACTGAAATCACCGTGACGGTGTAGTCGGCGTTCTTCTCGAAGGCACCGATCATCGGCAGCGCATGAGAGTCGCCCCACACCACCAACTGACGCGGCCCACTGCCGATGCGCTTGCAGCTGACCGTGGGGTTGCTGGAGGCGAATTGGCAGCCGGCGACGTCCGGGTTGATTACTTCCACCACGTTATAGCGCACCGCCAGTACCGTTCCGCAGGCCAGCATCAGCAGCAGCCCGGCGCCGGAGGCCCAGAACACCTGGCGTCGGGAGATGCTCTTGCTGACGCGCAATGGCGTCTCGACGTACTTCCAGGTCAGCCAGGCGAGGCCGAACACCCCCAGCACCATCAACGCGAAGATCCAGCTGTCGTACGCCATGAGCTGATACGGCGATAACCGGTACAGCGCGAACAGGGGTTGATGCCACAGGTAAGCGCTGTACGACACCAGGCCGATGGCAACCAGCGGCTTGAGTGCCAGCACCCGGCCCACCAGGCAGCGGCTGTTGGCGAAGAGGATGACCAAGGCCGTGCCCAGCACCGGCACGGCGGTGTAGAGGCTGGGGAAGGGCGTGTCCTCGTCGAAGGCGAAGATCGAATAGACGATCAAGCCCATGCCGATCACCGCCAGGCCACCATCCACCAGCGCCGAAATGAACGGCGCATCGCGCTGGGGCCGCAGTCGCAGGCTGGTGATGGCCACCAGCGAGCCGGCGAGCAACTCCCAGGCGCGGGTCGGCAGCATGTAGAAATTGCCCACCGGGTGGTAGATCGACGCCCATTGCGCCAACGCCAGCGAGCCCAGGGTGGCCAGCAGCACCACAGCACCGGTGGCGCGCTTCCACAGGCTCCAGAGCATCAGCAACAGCAGCGGGAAGAAGATGTAGTACTGCTCCTCGACCGCCAGGCTCCAGGTATGCAGCAGCGGTTTTTCCCCGGCGGCCGGGTCGAAGTAGGCGTTGTTGGTCCAGAAGAACAGGTTCGACACAAAGGCCGCCACCGACATCATGCTGCGCCCCAGATTGCTCAAGTCGCGGTCGATCATCCACAACAAGGCAAAGGGCAAGGTCACTGCAATGATCAGAAACAGCGCCGGCAGGATGCGCCGCGCCCGCCGTTCATAAAACCCCAGGATCGAGAAACGCCCCTCGTCGAGACCCTTGGCCAGAATGCTGGTGATCAAGTAGCCGGAAATCACGAAAAAGATATCCACCCCGACGAAGCCGCCCGAGAACAACGCGAAGCCCGCGTGAAACCAGATAACCGGCAGCACGGCGATCGAGCGCAATCCGTCGATCTCCGGTCGATAGAACGATCGGTGCAGTTTGGCGTCCATCTTGACTCTCCCCAGAGTGCGTTGGCTGAGGGCGGCCCGTCTGCATAGGAGACGGAAATCACCCGCGCAGGAGCATGCATAAGGGGCGCAATGGCGTATGTCAATTTGCTAACTTTTTGCGGTTTCAAACAGCGTTAAAGTCAAATTAACGACGTGATTTCAATCTATGACGGGCGTGCAAGCCCGGCCTGCTGGGGGATTGGCGCACAGGCGTTGACGCGTGGGCAATTAGCATGGAATCTTTGCGGATTCGCGCCAAGGAAGGGCCAGTGTCGCAACGGAGTTGTTTTTCAATCATCTTTATCTGTCTGGAAGACCCTTCATGAAGCGTTTGATCGCCCTGTTGGCACTTGCCGCTGGCCTGCACCTCGCCCCCGCTGTCGCCGACGACCAAGGCTCGCCGAAACAGACCACTGAAGCCTTTTACAAGTGGTACGTGAAGAGCCTGGCGGATAACAAAGTGCCGCTGGACGATGATGTCGAGCACCTTAAAGGCTTTGTGGCGGACAGCCTGATCAAGGACATCGACAAACAGGCCAAGAGCGAAGATGGGCTGGAAGAGGACTACTTCATCAAGTCCCAGGATTACGATGACTCCTGGCTGACCAGCGTCAAGGTCGCGGACCTCGGCACCAAGGGCGCCGCCGCCAAGGAGAGCGTGGTACTGGGCACCACCGAAGACAACGCCCAGCGCTTGACCGTGCTTTTGAGCAAAGGCAAGGACGGCTGGCGGATTACTTCGGTGGAGATCGTGCCGGAAGACTAAGCGCCTTTGGCCGACGCCGGGACGTCGAACACTTTGTCGAAGCAGTATTGAAAGACAAACGAATAGATCAGAAAAAAACCCAGCAACGCCAGATCGGTCAACAGCGCTTGCTGCAAGGAAATATCCAGCCACCAGGCAATGAACGGAATCAGCAACAGCGCCAGCCCGCCTTCGAAACCCGTGGCATGTATCGCCCGGCGCATGAAGTTGCGGCTGCGCTGGCGCTGGCGTGCCTCCCAGTACTCGAACAGGGCGTTGTAGGCCATGTTCCATACCAGCGCGAACGCGGACAGCAACAGTGAAAACACCCCCGAATAGCGCAGATCGCTGTGATAGCCATAGGCGATCGCGGGGGCGATGAATAACAAGGCGATCGCCTCGTAAGTGATGGCTTGGAAGATCTTTCTGACCGGGCCTTGCATGGCTTCGCTCCGTGGCGCGTTATCTGGCCGCCACTATTGCTGCGCTTCCCGAGCCCGGGCAATTCAGATAAATTCAGTTCGGTTGAATTTATTTCATCTGAGGGATTCAGGGTGTTTTCCAGATTGCCGCTCACTGCACTCAAGGCATTCGAAGCTGCTGCCCGGCTGTCCAGCTTCAAACTGGCGGCGGCCGAATTGGCGGTGAGCCCCTCGGCGGTGTCCCATCAGATAAAGGCGCTGGAAGAATGGCTGGGGCAACGCCTGTTCGAGCGCGTCGCCAAAGGCACCGTGCTGACGCCGACGGGCTCGGCGCTTTATGACCAGGTGCATCAGCACTTCACCGGGCTCGATCAAGCCCTCGCCCAGTACCGTCCTGGCGCGGAAAAAGTCGATATCGTCGTCACCACCACCCAGGCGTTCGCCGCGCTCTGGCTGATTCCCCGCCTGGGCGGTTTTTACGCCATCCATCCCGGCATCACGATCAAGGTCGAAGCCAATAACGATGTAGTCGACTTGCTGCGTGACGGCAGCGTCGATGTGGCCATTCGCAACACCCGCAAGCAGTGGCCGGGGCTGTATCAGCGGCCGTTCATGCACGAGCGGTTCGGCGTGTTCATGGCCTCTGCGGGGAAGTGCGCAGTTGAGGAATTGATCGACGTCGCCTGGAATGCCCCCCAAGTTGCCGTGGTGCACTGGCAGCAATGGTGCGAACAAGCGGGGTGCCTCGACTGGCTTACGGATTACACTGTCCGCCACTACGAAGACGAGCACTACGCCCTGCAAGCTGCGGTGGCGGGGCAAGGCTATCTGCTGGCCAGCGATGTGCTGGCGCACGACAGCGTGCAGCGCGGATTGCTGCAGCGCTATCGCCCCGAGGTGATGCTGGAAGGCTACGACTACGTGGCACTCTGCCGGCCGGGTCAGGAACGCCAGGCCGCCATCCGTAAATTTCTCGACTGGCTCGTCGCCGAGGTCGCTTAGTCGCTGAACCGTACCTGCGCCAGCGACTTGAACGCCGGCTTGGCGAACCAGTAACCCTGCATGAGGTAGATCCCGCAGTCGCTGAGAAAGGCGCGCTCGTCGGCCTGCTCGATGCCTTCAGCGATGATGCTCACGCCCAGCTCGGTGCACATCGACACCACGCCGCGCACGATCGCCTGACGCACGCGATCACGGTGAATATCGCGCACCAGCGCCATATCCAGCTTGATCAGGTCCGGCTGAAAATCCGCCAGCAACGTCAGCCCCGAATGCCCCGCGCCGAAGTCATCGATGGCCGTCTTGAAACCGAACTCGCGGTACTCGCGCAGGATATTGGTGAGGTGGCGGTTGTCGCGCACATGCTCAGTCTCGACCGTCTCGAAAATCAGCCGCTCGAGCGGGAAGTTGTGCGTGCGCGCGGCCTCCAGCGTGCTACGGATGCACAGCTCGGGGCGGTATACCGCGTTGGGCAGGAAGTTGATCGACAGATGCTCGGCCATGCCCAGGCTCGCCGCCGTGGCAATCGCCCGGGTGCGACACAACTGGTCGAAGCGATAGCGATTCTGGTCATTGACCTGCTCCAGCACCGACAGCGCGCCCTCGCCATTGGGGCCGCGCACCAGCGCCTCATGGGCGAACACCGAATGATCGCGCAGGTCGACGATTGGCTGATAAGCGAAGTCGAAATCCAACTCCAGTTCAGGGTTGCTTCTGCAGCCCTGGCAACCGCCGGGCGAGGTCAATGAAGGGGGGAAATCAGTCACGTTGCACTCCACAAAGTCGGGCGCCATGGCCGATGGCGACACCTTTGACAGTGTATCGGCTGCGGTGCCCAAAGCTGCAACCTTCTGCGGATGGACGGTGTGTTGAATGATCAGCTCTTGGAGATATCACGCAACAGCACCCACCGTGCCTGTGCCGCCCGGCCTCAGGTCAGTCCTGCGTTCGCGTGACCCATAGGGGCAAATCCACAAACCGGCTGGCGCGGTATTGGTAGCCGGGGTTGGCGGCTTCGAGTTCGGCGGCGCGGGTGGTGCCTTGGGCTTGGCTGATGCAGGGTTCGACGCCGGTCCAGATGTCCAGGTCGCTGGCGCGATCGCGCTTGTCGATGAAGCCCCAATGGGCTGCGGCTGGGGTGGTCATTAGGGCGGCTCCTGAATGGTGGTTACATCACCCAGCGCATTTCATCCACGGCCTTGCCGAGCTTTTCGCGCAGGGGTTCGAGCAGGCAGCGGAGGCTGTCGGCGTCGAGCTTGCGATCATACGCGGCTTCCATCATTTGGATGAGTAGGGTGAGGGCGCCGTTGACGTCGGCGGTGTCCTGGATGGCGTTGTCCAGCTTTTGCAGGCTGGTGTCGAGGGAGGAGAGCTGGTGCAGGATTGGGGTTAGGGCTTCGTGGGGGATGGGGGTGCCGGTGGTGGCGTAGGTGGAGAGTTGGGTGTGGATTTTTTGTGGGGTGGATAGGGTGGGCATGGTGGTTGTCCTCATGAGCGAGCGCTCTTTAGCGCGTGCGATTCTGTTCGGAGGAACAGCCTCCGGAGCAGGGAGAACAGAATCTTGTGGTGTTCAGGCTAAGGATATCTTAGTACTTCGTCAAACGAAATCTAAGATTCTCTTAGCCTTTTAGCGGCTAAAAAATGAGCACGTTCAGCAAACGATTGAGGGAAGCGCGGCTTGCAGCAAAGATTTCCCAGGAACGGTTGGGGATCGATGCGGGTATTGAGCCGGCATCGGCCAGTGCACGGATGAATCAGTATGAGACCGGAAAGCACGCGCCCAACTCGGCGACGGTGGCGCAGATTGCGTTGGCGCTGAATCTGCCGGCTTCGTATTTCTATAGCGAGGATGATGATGAAGCGCAGATGCTGGTTTTGTTTCACCGGATGTCGGTGGAGCGGAGGCGGGCGGTTCTAGCGGGTATGGGGAAGGGGGAAAGTGTTGGGTGATTTTTGATCGATTCTGGCTTGGTCTAGGTGGGTCTGTGTGCCTGTGACAGGGTGAGTGGCTGACGCGGGGGCGCGATGGCCATGGGTTACGCGCATTTCGGCATGAAGCGGTTAGCGGGGCAGGTACGGCTCTATCTTTTGAGTAGGGCTCAAATCATAAGGCATGGTTGTATTGCGCAACGAGTACAACAACTGGGAAAACATAGAGCAGTTGAATTTTAGGGCAAGAAAATATATGTCTATAGTTTATTTTTATGCGAACTACTAGGCACACACCCCTGGATTTTGTGTGTATTTGTTCGAATGTATTCAGTTGAAGCTAGGTCGCTCCGGATAGTGCCGGACATATTGACATATATTCAATTTCTTATTATCCTCATTCTCTTGCTGGGGTGCTCCGGTGTGCTGTAACAATAGCGGCTACTAATCGCTGTTGCAGAGAAATCCGTCTCCTTATCGAGGCGGATTTTTCTTGCCTGGAATTTGTGGGTGAGTCGAGGCACGGTGATGACGGTGAGGGCAAGCCTTGCTCCCAAACGGTAAACGTCGTCAGATCGGGGTGGCTGCAGATGCCGGAAGCAAAAAAAGCCCACTTTGCGGTGCGCCTTTCTCGTTACTGCGTATGGTGCGGCACCAGGAGTCGAAAAAATTATTAACTATATGATCCGTCAAGCTTTTATTTATATGTGATGATCCGTCTATCTCTAAAACTATCCCGGCATCTGGGCTCGCTAAGCATTGATCGAGAGGGGAAAGCCAGAGTGGGACCGATTGCCATCAGTGCGTGGCTGCCTCTCATGCTTTCCTGAGTCTGGGGGCTCGTTCTCCAACTACGGTAAGCGACAACCAACGCCTAAAGGCTACCGTTGCTGGACGGCCGCTATCGGCCAAGAGCGGGCGTTCTATGTTATCGGCTAAAGAGCCGACAAAATTCTTTGGAAATGCCTATGAGACAGGACGGCTCATTTAATTAAATTTCGGTAATGAAAACGCACTGGGCAATCTTGATAGCGCTTCCTTTAGCACTTCCTTATTGTTTGTTAAGATTTTGTAGTCAATAACATTCTTGTTTTCTCGAACGCTTTCTAATTGCTGGCTGATGAACTTGCACACCTCTCTGTCAGGGAACCCTTGCCCATGTATCCAGATTTTGAATTCGTCTGACAGGCCGAGTTTCAGCTGACTTTGAAGCAATCTGGCATGGTTAAGTAATGTTTCATTCAAAGCCTTGCCTTCGACAATGTCACCGACAGCTCCAATTATTAACATTCCATCGTAGGAGAGAGCAGAGCAGAAATCTACAATATGCTCTTGAGTGATCGAATAGTAAGTGCTTTTTGCCCTAATGGTAAAGTTGTTTAGTTTTGCATAGGTCAGGATCTCTGCATAGCTTGTTTCATTGCACCATTGAGTGGCAATGTTTACCGCTTGTTCCTGCGGATAGATATTAGAGGCAATCTTCTTTCTTGAAAACATCGTGATTAAGGGCCAGCATACTTCGAGAAAATCCTGAGCAGAGTCACAAAATTCAAGCTCGAATAATTGCGACTCTATCCAGTCTTCGATGTAAGTAAGCTGATCAAGTCCAAGCAAGGTTCGCCCATAATAGGAGAATTTCTCTACAGGTATCACGCTCAACCTTGAGTGGATGGCAGAAAATATTGCCACCAACTGATCTTTAGCGATGTCGCTCGCAAGATGGTAGGCAAGAGTTTCGTAAGCGAGGTCAAGAAAGTATTCTGTCGATAACAAAGAGCTATCGTCCTTCAAAATTGACATGAAATAGCTTTCAATGGAATGAAGGACTTGCTCCTTTTTATCAAAATCTTGCATCAGTTCAGTAAAGCTTTCCTCAGGGATTCCGCTTTTTTCGCACCATTCACGCCACAATAGTCTTTCACTAAGCGGGTTTGAGATGAAGTTGAGAATGTCATTTTCACCTTTTATCAAAGGGAATGGTTGAACTATCTCCATCAAGCTACTCATGCACTCTTCAGCGTTATTAAAATTTAAAAGCTTGAGCGTTCTTTCCCATTTGTCACGTCCTCTCCAGTGAAAACGGTTGTCGTAAATTTTGGGGTCAGTAAAAATTATACCGCCTTCAGTGTGATAACCTGCCCGTCCAGCGCGACCAATCAGGTTTTGAAACTCCCTAGTGGAAATCCTTTTACCACCCTGCATTAAGTTTGAGATTAGAAGGTATTTGATTGGAAGATTTACACCCTGAGCGAGAGTCGAGGTGCATATGACGAGGTGCCCGGCACCCTTGTCCATAGCCCATTCAACCGCGATCCTGAGACCATTTGGAATGGCTGAACTGTGAGGCAATATTCCTAGTGGAATAGCTTCAGAAAAAATGTGTTGATCGGAAAAGTGTAGATGTGACAGAAACGCTATTTTCTGAAGTTCATCGGTATCTGAGACTGAGCTTGGCGCAGGAAGCGATAATCCTCGTCTGTATACATCTACAACGGTTGAACACAGGCTAATGACTGTTCTTTTATCCCCGCAAAATATAGCTGTTGGCCCTTGCTGGCACAGTCGAAGTCCCAAATAGCACGAAATTGACTGAACTTCGGTCTTTATTGGAAACAACCGAGCCTTGCTTTCTCTCCCTCGCAGCGCAAGACTTGACTGTTGGATTATCTTGGGGACATATAAGCCGCTGTCGCGTTTATTGTCTGGGCGGAGGTAACTCAGCTGGCCCATATCGTGAAACCAGCTCAGAAAAGCTACACTTTTTATAGATGGCAGCCAATTGCTACCCTGGATGCTTAGGCTGGACTCTCCATTCAGCCAGTCGCCAATTGTTTCTGCATTAGACATAACCGCTGAAATCAACACCTTCTGTGCCTTTTCAGGTATTGTTTTCTTCAGCGAAGCAATCAAGAGCTCGTATGTTACCCCCCTTTTTCCGCTATCAAATTGATGGCCTTCGTCAAATATCAGCAAGTCAATTTGTTTGGCGAGAGAAGGTTCATGCCTAAGCAGGTAAACTAACTTTTCCGGAGTTGAAACAATCACAGTATGATCGTATTTGCCTTTGAAATCTTCACCAAGCAAAAATTTAAGAAATTCCTGCTCATCTCCATCTACATTTGTAATATCTCTAAGCTCGTTGATATTGACGGAGTCATACTCAAACGATGCCATGAAGCCCTGAGTAATTTCCCGGCATAATGCACGGAAAGGCGCGACAACCACGGCTAGTTTTGCACGACCTGATAGAAATCCGCTCCGGATGATAAGTTCAATAGACTTGGTTTTACCCGCACTAGTGGGCATTTGCATAACTGCCGATTCACCCTTCAGCACACCCAGGCTTCCCACCAAGCGCTGTGCAGGCCAGAACTCTTTCATAAACTTGTCGTTTGCGAGCGTTTGGTGCCAGCGATTCTGTTCTAGACCGGTGTATTTAGGTAGGCAGATCAATGACGAATTATTTATTTTTCTTTTAATTAGAGCATTGATAGTGTCAGCCAGCAGCACCTCACGATCTGAGCCGCTCGCATAGACAGTACTTCTGAACTCATTTAGCTCGTCTTCTACGTCTGATAGATCTGCCTCCATATTCATAAAGGCGCGATAAGCCATTGCTGTTCTACGAATCTGCTCGCTATAGCCCCCCGCTGAAGCGAGAAAGAAATTTTCATTCAGTTCGGATTTTAGCAGCCACACTAATAAGCTTTCGAGCCTACTGCCTGTTAGCTCTGAGGGAGTCTTTGAAACTGCTTTGGCTAGAACTAATGAACTACCTGGCATGTCGGCAAGATAATAAGAGGCCGAGCTCAAAATCTTTAGATACTCATCTATTTCGGTTGTCAGGCGAGACAGACTTAAAGATTCAAAAAATTGTCCAGCTAGTACTAGTTGTTGCTTCAGTACTTGCTTATGCTCTTCGCGCTCATCTGATGGGCGGGATTCAAGTGCAGCCAACTCCCCGAGCACGCCAATCGTGAATACTAGCAATCGCTTAGGATCCTGAGGAAGCTCAACGTGATATTCCTCTTCGATTCCAAACTCATACTGTTTTGCTTTTGCACGTGTAATATCAAGGATTTCACGACCCGTATTTTCAAGCTTCATCTGCCGCTCTCCGATAAAGCTCGTGAATCAGTGACATCAGTTCAACCCCACTCACTATGAGTAGTTCCAAGCTGTCGGCACTAGGGTGATTGCCAGCATGTGAGGCACATACCACGCTCTCGTGTAGCGATGACGATGTGTAAACCGCAGCCGCGCCATACTTGCGCTTGCAAGGATAATCAGGTTCGCGCTGGAAGCGCTCTATCAAGTCGACACCATCAAAATCTTGTCGATCATATAACCTCTGACGCATGGCGTTTAAAGACTCTGCAATCCGGATTTCATCTTTAATGGAATCATCAATTGCATTCTGAAGGACGTTAACTTTTGTCTTTTCAGTTGCTTTTGCTTTAACTTCAAATATTAATAATTCATCCTTTTCACTGATTGCGTTGGGATTTTTTTTGAACGCGATTACGTCTGATCCTTTGCTGGATTCATTCGCTATAACCTTCCGATCATAGCGCGTTCGAGGGACTTCGTAGTTTCTAATATATTGAAGGTAGTCAGCTATTAGAATCTCTGCAAAATCCCCAGCCCGAATGCTCGGGCCCGGCGCAATCGATTCGCTGGGGAATTTTTCGGTGACCAGATATTCAGAGTTAGTCTTTGTGGGGTTTTTTAAGTATCGTAACTCTTGTTCGCTACAGTAGTGACTTCTAAAATGTCTCGCCCAACCGGACATTATGGAAATATCTAAGGCGTTATGGTTGAATCGATAAACTGGGATTGAGCGCCCACACGCCGAGGTATAGGTGCCATTGTGCTCAAGCCAGGTGAGATGAGCTGCCAGCGATGTCATTTCACGTCCTTTGTGTGCGCCAGCATGAGGCATTTCTCAACGACGCATGAAGTCATATTGCCATAAACCTTTCACCTGTACAGTGCTCGCTATCGCTTCTTCTACCGGCAAGCAATCAGTCTCAACTAGCGATCTCTTTCCCTCATCATGTACGGCAGCGGTCATAACGAATCGTGGGCTCATCTCCGTTGGTGAGCGTTGCTCCCTGCACTGACTATTTATTGGGGCATGAGCGGCAGCCAATGGCCGCCTTCTGCCTGTGGTGACCGGCAGAAAACGACCCGAAGCAGCTTTTCATGACCGGCTGTTAGCCACCTGTAACCTCTCGCTGCACCCGGCTCGCGACCCATCGTCAGGCTTTGCGAAATGTCAGGCAGGCCATACCATACCTTCACGTCATCAAAGCCTAACGGAATGGCACTACAACTCAGACAAGCACGTGTTACCGATCTGCCGGCCATCTACAGAGGCGAGGAGAGCTATATCCGCAGTTGGGAGCCCGAGCATGAAGCATCGGGGCGGGCCCAACTGGAACGGCACCTGACGCGTTGGGTAGAGAATTTTGACCGTCTGAACGTCGCGTTCATGGGTAATGCCTTCGCAGGTTACTCACTCTGGATACCTGAGCATAGTTACGCAGAACTTTGCACTATTCATGTAAGTCCAGAACATCGGCGTAGCGGGGTGGGAATGGCCCTCTTGGAAGCCTATGCACTGGACGCGGCACGGCACGGATTCACGCAGTTGCGGTTGAGTGTGCGACCTGATAACCCCGCGAAGAGGATGTACTAGAATGCGGGGTTTTTATGCACCGGTACCGGTGCCCATGATTACCTTACGTACAAGCGCCACGCGTGAGGGGCGTTCGGTGCGGGTCCGCTTCTGACCGTTTAGCGACCGTTGCTCAGGCAAGCCATCCTTGTCCTTCCACATATGGAGGACATGTCATGAGCATCATCGCTACCCGCAGCCGTCAGCCCTGGAACAAAGGAAAATTGGTCGGGCAGAAACCCCGCTACGACTGAGAGATATCTGGTCTATCCGGGTAAGGCTTCAAATTGCAGAAAGAACTCGGGATCTGGCTCTCTTCGATCTGGCCATCGACAGCAAGCTTCGAGCTTGCGACTTAACCAAGCTCCGTGTGCGCGACGTCGCCCACGGCGAGCACGTATCATCACGAGCCATGGTCATGCAGCAGAAAACGCAGCGGCCTGTGCAGTTCGAGATTACTGAACAAACACGGTCTGCTGTTGCAGCGTGGATACGCCAGGCCAAGCTACGCAGCGAGGACTGCTTGTTCCCTAGCCGAGTGCATACCTCTGACCATCTATCCACTCGGCAATACGCTCGTATAGTCAAAGGCTGGGTGAAAGCCATTGACCTTGATCCAGCCATGTATGGCACTCATACGATGAGACGTACAAAGGCATCACTGATCTATCGCAGGACGAAAAACCTGAGGGCGGTTCAACTCCTGCTCGGCCATACAAAGCTGGAGAGCACCGTTCGATATTTGGGGATCGAGGTCGATGATGCCTTGGAAATGGCGGAACAGACCGAGGTTTGAGATGCATAGCGACGGTCGAGATCAGACCGTCGCTAACCGACCCGAAGCTGACGTGAACATCGAGCCACTGACTTCGCCGTTCGAGCGTTAATATCTAAGGTGCGACAACGCCTCGGTGACTTCCGATGCCATTTTTTCAGTGCTCATCGCCCCGTCGATCTGCAAGACTGGAGACGGCTGCTCTAATAACCACCGCTCGTGCCACGCTCGGTTGCGCCCAGAGAAGTCTGGATTGTCATACTGCGAAGCCCATTCCCTGAATCCCTCATGTATCTCATACATGTCGCCACCGGGCGCAATGCGATCTCCGAAGCGAGCCTTTTCACGAGCGGCGAGACGTTTAAGCCGGACAGGTGTCGGCGTTACAACAAACGCGATCAGGTCGACGTGGACCAGTAGCGAATCACCCCAGACCATGCAGGAACCGGTCAGTATCCAATCATCCTGACCGAGTGCTTGCTGGAGCAAAGGCACTCGATCGCTGACTGGCCGCTTGGTTGTAAACTGAGGGTCTGTGGGCATCCAGAAATAGTCATCGACATCCGCATGGCGGAGCCCGAGCCGCGAGGCGAGACTTTGCCCCAAAGTGGTCACACCCGCACATGATGCGCCCGTAATGTAGATCCGCATTTGTTCCTCCATGATTGCTGCCTAGTTCAGGGGGTAAAAACATATCTCGTTTCTGTGTTGATCTCACGTTCGGTCACGTGTGCAATGACTGAATCGAGGCTTATGGCATCGGAGGCTGTGGGTCGAAAGGGGTGACTCGAGCGTCCGCTTCTGGCCGATAGCTGCCATTTGACAATGCCCGTTCCCCATAAACTGTCATTCGGTGTCGACCAACCTTCGCAGAATCTCCACTAGGCGCGGTCGCGTGTATCGTTCAGATGGGGTTGTATCGTCCGAGTCCCTCAATTTCTGGTACTCGCCCTCATCAAAAGCTAGATAGATGTTGAATGCTGGCTGCGCAATCGCCCCATCCGTACCTGCATCCGAGATGGCAGTAAACAGACCGTTCATGATGTCATCGCCAGCTTCATACGGCATTCCATCCAGAACGTATCGACGGGCAACTTCGATCGCGAGGACATTCAGCAGTTCGGCCGGGCGTAGCCCCAGACCCCGGCAGTAACCCGATAAGTCGGTGAGTTCCAGGCCGGTGCCTCGTGCCTTGCTCAGCAGAGTCTCGATTTCAGTGTGTGGGATCGCTTTGATCATCGCAGCCCTGGGTTTCTCTATTTTCAGTGAGCAGCGACGTGACGTTGCCTTTGGCTACGCCGCCACGCCAGGAAGCTTCAGGAACTGCTCAGGTGGCATTCCATGGATATCAGGGCAGGCTCTGGAGGTAAGGCGTCACTGTGTCTTCCAGAATGGAGATCAGGTCAGGATCCATGTAGCGGTAATCGTCGGGTATGTCCAGGACGTACAGCCGCTTGTGTTCAAGTAGACGTGAATACCCCGCCTCGAGTCGTTGCTGGTGCTTACGCTCCATGACGAATATGACGTCAGCCCAGCGTATATCCGTCTGGCTGACCGTCCGGCGTGCATTCGGGCTGGTGCCTGCCGAGCGGGCTTCGAAGCCCGCTCGGCGCCGCCACAGACTTTCCGCAGTGGGGCTGCGCCATTGATTACGGCTGCAAATGAACAGAAGGTTGGTCATTCTTGATCCAGTAATTGGCGGATGGAGCGAGCGGGATAGCATAGTCCGAGCTGGCGTGCCCTCTTTAACTTTTCTGCGCGGCTGTACAGCAGCTTCCAGTTCTTTTCCGGCTTGAACGCAGCGGGTTGTGTGACCTGATGCTTGCCGTGTTTACGGGCCTGCTGGCGTCTCCAGGCTCGGGTTCTTCGCATGGTAATGTCCTCGTGAGTACCGGGGTCAGCAGCCGCGGTAATACGAGTTCGAAACAGGATAAGGGGGGATGGGGAGCATTGCGAGGCCTGTCTGTGTCGGTTGGCCGCTTTCGACCCGTAGCTGCTGGTGGAGACTGGAAAAATCTGGCTAAAAGCTCTCGGCAGGCATTAACAAAATATCTTCTAAATACTGTCTCCCAAGCGTATTTTTGACGAGACATTTCGTATATAAATAAGTCAGACGGTTTTTTAATAGCGGATTATCAATGAAAGATGATTTTGATTTCTCTAGCAAATTTGAGTATGACGTAGAAGTTTATGATGACGACCAAGGCGTCATAGGTCAGGGACAGCTTTCGTTTGGTGACGGAACGTTGATTCGCATACAGTTTGATTTGACGCAACACTATGAAGCTCCGCAACGTGAGTTCTCGATTCTTAAGGCTAAAGCAAAAGATGGGCAGAAGCTTACGCTACTCAATTGCGAGCTTAAAAGGTATTCGCTATACGCGGACTTCATCATACTTGGCGACATCAAATCTGAAATCACCTATTTTCATATAAAATATGGAGATGTATCTGATTGGTTTTTGCGTGGACAATATGTTACCGGCCAAATTGGCGAAAATATTAGCTGGAAAAACCAGGTGCCTCAGCTATCGGTAAACCTCAATGCGACGGATGAGAATTTCTCTTTAAAGACCGATACATTTGGCAGTCTAACTAAGCGTGGAGAAGATCATGTAATACATGAGCATACGCGCTTTATTTTTGAGCGGACGGATGGCGGATTTTCAGTAGCAGAGGTAAAAGACAAATCGTTTGAATTATCTACTTTATTGTCTGTATTAACTGCCAATGCTATTTCCATTGCAAATGTATGGGTTGGGTGTGGTGCGAGCTACGCTATGCCTATTTACTTTTCGGCGTTTAGAAAAGTAGATCGAGAATCTTCAAGAGGCGAGTTTTGGCTAAGCTGCTTAGCTCAAAGACACTCGTTAGATGATAAATGGCAGTCGGTGTTTAAACGATACTACGTATCCAATTACAGGAAGACGTCGTGGGTTCGCCTTGCCGGCATGCAACGTTATGAGGGGTTTTGGGAGTTCAAAATTCTTGGCTATGTAAGTTTGCTTGACGAGTACGTTAGCTCCTATGCAGCAATGGCTAATCAGAAAGCTACCAAAGCTGAAAGCAAGCGGGCAACTAAATTTGTAGAGCAGTTAAAGTTACTAAAGCACCCTTTAAATGATGCGCAATTTAAAGATATAGAATCTCTCGTGGGAACAGTTTTTTTGACGTCGCGTGATCTGACATTCAGAGAGAAATACGACTACGCGATAGGATTAACAGACAAGGATATTCTAAAGGTTATAAATTTGACAGATGATGACTTCTCGTTAATAAAAAGGATTAGAGATAAAGTTGCGCATGGTGAAACGCCAGACTTAGCTGATACCTCGTACCAAGAAATTCATTTTATTGTTGAGAAGATCGCACTGTTGATGACCTATTGGGCACATGTCGATCTCGGATTTTCACCCTCTGAATTCTCCACCGCTTTGATGCATACTCATAATTACCTTCGCTTTAATCCTAAGCTAGATAAAATATATTTAGAGCGCATAACCAACTCGGCACAATTTTTTTCCGTTTCGCAAGAGCTTTTTGTGAAGTTCGCATCCGGTGATGGCCCCATTATTAATGCTTGCTTTACTCAAAGTTTGAGCGGTGAGCTAACATACTCTGAAGAATACAAGGCGATGTACGAGGCATGGATTAAAGATCGTTCTCGGGCGAGCAATAAAATTATCGACGCCTTTGGAGTCGCGCCGGAAAGATTCAGCGCCGTGGGGAGTCTGTATTTAGAGTATGGAGATAGAATAGAAGAACTACATGGGGTATACATCATTAGAGATGTTTGATTTAATGTTTTAGCCAACTTGGGTGGCAGCTCAAATCGATCAAACAACTGGTCGCTTCGGCTAGGGGCATCCTCACGCAAAATGAATGTCTCTTTATGGATGGCCGAAGGCGGTCGTTTGCCAATGTCCGCTTCTGGCCGATTGCAGTCGGTCGTGATTATCGGGATCACATCCCCTTCAGAGCTTGAAAACCCATGACGCTTCTAGACGTCGAGCTAGCAGCCGGACCGTCAGCACGTAGTAATACTTCGTTGCCTGACTGTGTTCGCTCAAGCGATTCTCGATAAACCACACCACATGCTTCTTTTTCCAAGTCCAAGGGGTTTCTCGCTGCCAGCGCTCTGCGATTGCAACCTGAATGATTTTTGCCTGGCGCACATGACGTTGCCGCGTTGCGTGCGAACCAGTCAGAACGCCAGCCAAGAACAGTTCCATATCGAATGGCTTACTCATGTCCGCCCTCCGATGTAAGCATCGACCACATCGATCCGACCGTGCCCCAGCTCATAGCCGATTTGGACCCGGGCCGCTCGATCAAGGCGCTGATTGAGCTGGCAACATTCACCACCGTTGACAGGTGCGCGATGTTGGGTGATTTGTTCGTAGCGCTCACACGCGTACGCGGCTCGTAGCTCATGGAAGCCTTTGGTGTTTTGTGCATGAATGATGTCGCGTGCCGGACGGACGATTTCCTGCAGAATGCTCAAGTAGCTTTCGTTCGAAGCAATGAGGTTTCGGCTACCAGCAGGTGACACCTGCTTCGCAAACTCAAGCGCGTCACGAATATGGTCGTCCACTATAATCCAGCGATGTGCTGATGCACCGGCACGGCCGCCTTTGGTGCCGTCCTGAATGTTGATCTTGGCTAAGCTTTCAGCCTCGCGGCTCAACCGTGACAGGTCAGCCAAGATGGCTTCACGCAAACGCATACCAGTAGCTCGGGCCAGTTGCACGATCGCCGCAGCCCTTAGGTGATGACGGCTGCAAAGCGCTTCGACTATTCGCTGTATGTGTTCGCGATCTTGGCCCTGCGGCACCGATTGACGCACCCCGGTTCGTTGCATACCCAACGCCTTGCTCGGACTTGGCACTTTCACATACTGATCACCGCGAAGCGCTGCCATGGTCCTGTTAACGCTGGATAGCCGGTTTTGTGCAGTGCTGATGGCTAGGTCGCCGTGCTCAATCAGGCCGCGAAGGTATGCGGCATAGTCCGACAACAACTCGCGATCAATCTGCCGCGCATCGTTGACCCCGGGCCCCGCTTCAGACCGGCACCATTTTACGAATGCCAACCACCGATCACAGTGCGCCTTGACCGTGCCGTAGTGCCCGCCGGCGAACATATCTTTCAGCGCCTGCGGCCCTGCGTAGCTCAATTGCCTGCCGTAGCCGAAATTGCGGCCATCGCGCCTACCTACCAATGCCATGTCAGTCACCTCATCTTCCGATCTCCGATCCTCGCCCCACGTCATCCCGCCAAGAATGTTGAGTGTTATCAGGGATCAAGGCCCCTGCGGCCTGTGGGGATGTCCTTAACGCTGGACTGGCGGCTCCTTACGACCGGGAGCATGGGCATCTCATAATCTGGCCTGCTGAGCACCGTTACCGTTGGGCGGGTGCAGGCTGCGTTGGCTGACGAAACCAGCGCCGCGAGATCCTGAGTCGGGTGAAGGCAGCGAGGAGATGACAGGGACTTGCCCGGCTGTCAGCGAGGTGCAATATACTCCATGGCTTGCGGCACCATCATCTGCATCGCTGTTGCTGGTGGCTTCGGTGATTATCACGCGCATTGTCACGAGGAGGATTGCGGCAAAGCCACGCTCTATATGGGCTGCAGCAGTGGTTTGAGCGCCCATCTCTTTTCGGCAGACTGTAGTGGTCAACTGATCCCGGACACTGAATTGAGTTTTTCCTCTGCGACCGCAGGCGGTAGCCCTTCGTTGAATTGATGCGGTCGCCGCCAGTTGTACCGCTCCATCAAATACCGACTGATATCTTGCTGTGCCAGCACAGCGCTCATGTAGCCCACCGTCGGTATCCATTCAGTCTTCAGGCTGCGAAATAGCCGCTCCATCGGCGCGTTGTCGTGGCAGTTGCCGCGCCGACTCATGCTCTGCGTGAAGCGGTATCTCCATAGTCTCTGGCGGAAACTCCGACTGCCGTATTGGCTGCCCTGGTCGCTGTGAAACAGCACATTCTGAGGCCGGCCACGCTGCTCATAGGCCATATCCAATGCCTTGATCACCAGGTC